>JAEUAF010000330.1 GCA_019695485.1 Sorangium sp. | reverse complement strand
ATGGCCTTCACTTACTTCTCGGCGGTCCAGTTTCGGTGGCCCACCTGAGAAGCGCTGACGGACGCGGAGACACACGTGCGCTGAACGCGGTCGACCGAGCCGGGTGTCCGCAATCACGTGTAGGACTCCTGGAGCCGCGGTCCAGCTCGTACAAACGCGCGATAGTGCGAGCCTATTTGAGACAAGAGGCGAGTCGTAAGCTCCCGGCGACTCACGCCCTCACAGATGAGGGATCCTTTTCGCCACAGTAACTTGGCTCACGCCGAGCCAGCAGAGGCAGGGACGCTGAACAATTTGCGCGGTTACCGAACGGATCGGCGCGCGCAAAACGGGCGAGACATTGGGGGAACGTGTTAGGGTTGCGGTGGGACGAGTGATCTTTGCGGATCCTCGGAGTGATCGATGGCTGATTCAGCCCCAAAATCAAATAATTCCTTGGGCGGCGAGGACGAGGCACGTTTTCGTCTGGCGATCGAGGCGGCGCCAACCGGCATGCTGATGGTCGATCAAGAGGGCAAGATCGTTCTAGTCAACGCCCAGGTCGAAAAGCTGTTCGGTTACGCACGCGAGGCGCTGATCGGGCAGCCCGTCGAGATCTTGGTTCCGAGCGAAACCCGGGGTCGGCATCCTGACTTTCGCGCGGGTTTCTACCGCGATTTGCGCACTCGCCCGATGGGCGCCGGGCGTGACTTGTTTGGGCGACGCAGGGACGGGAGTGAGGTTCCGATCGAGATCGGACTGAACCCACTGCACACGGAGGCGGGGATCTTCGTGTTGAGCTCGATCGTTGACATCACCGAGCGCAAGCGGATTGAATCCGCCCTGCAGGAAAAGACCGAGGAGCTGGAGCGCTCGAATCGCGACCTCGAGCAGTTCGCGTATGTCGCTTCACACGATCTGCGAGAGCCGTTGCGCATGGTGGCCACGTACGTGACGTTGCTCGAGCGCGAATACGGCGACAAACTCGACGGCGACGCGCAAAAGTACATTCGCTTCGCCGTGGACGGCGCCGCGCGGATGGCGCGGCTGGTCTCGGACCTGCTGGCCTACGCGCGCGTCGGCTCCTCGACGAAGCAATTCGAACTCGTGGATTGCAATAGCGTATTGCGCGAAGTGCTAGCGAACGTGCGTGCCAGCGCAGAGGAATGCCGAGCCGAGATCTCCGTAACAGAGTTACCCACCGTGCGCGGCGACCACAGCCAACTGGGTCAGCTATTTCAGAACCTATTGCAGAACGCGCTCAAGTTCCGGCGTGAGGTTCCGCCCCGGATTCGCATCTGGGCCGAGCCCGGCGACGGCCAATGGATCTTCCGTATCGATGACAACGGCATCGGCGTGGAAGCGCGCTTCTTCGAACGGATCTTCGAGCTGTTTCAGCGCCTGCATGGGCAAGATCGTTATCCAGGAACGGGAATGGGCCTCGCGCTCTGCAAAAGGATCATCGAGCGACACGGCGGGCGCATCTGGCTCACCTCGGAGTTCGGCGTGGGTTCCACCTTCTCGTTCTGCGTACCGCGAGTCGCAGAGGCCGGCGCGGCGGCATGAATCCGACGCCCGAGATCCTAATCGTCGAGGACAATCCCGGCGATGTATTACTCTACGAACGCGCCTTGAGGGCGCGACGACCGGAGGCTCGTCTCCACGTAGTCACTGACGGGGACGCGGCGTTGGCGTTCTTGCGAAGCTGCGCGCGTCTTCCCGACCTGGTGTTGCTCGACCTGAATCTACCCCGGCGAGATGGGCGGGAGGTGCTCGCCGAAATGAAGATGGACCCCGTGCTCGCGCCGATCCCGGTGCTGGTCATCAGCTCCTCCGAAGCAGAATCCGACATTTCGCGCAGCTACCAGCTATCCGCCAACTGTTTTCTCACCAAGCCGCTCAATTTGGACGAGCTCGTGCGGACGCTGGAACTTGCCGCAGAGTTTTGGCTCACGGTAGCCCGGCTCCCGGAGAAGCCGTAATGGGAGACACCTTTCGCGCGCTAGTCGTGGAAGACAATGAGGCGGACGCCTACTGGGTGACGAAGCTGATTCGCGCGGGCTCGAGTCTTCTGACCGCCCTCGGCACCTTCGAGGCCGAGTCGGCGTCGCGCATGGAAACGGCCCTCGAACGCTTGAAGCAGGACCCCTTCGATGTCGTGCTGTTGGATCTCGGCTTGCCCGACAGCCAGGGCCTCGACACGCTGCGCGCGCTGCGCGCGGCGCACCAGGCGGCCTCCGTCGTCGTTCTGACGGGCTCGACCGAGGCGGAGCTCGGCGTGCGGGCGCTCAGCTTGGGTGCTCAAGATTTCCTACCCAAGGACGAGCTGAGCGCTCCGATGATCTTGCGGACGCTACGCTACGCGATCGAGCGACATCGGGCCGAACGCCAAGTAAAGGCCACGATTCAGGAGAAAGAGGTCCTGCTCCGCGAGCTCAACCATCGCGCCAAGAACAACCTGCAAGTCATCGCTGCACTGCTCTCGCTCGAGGCGCGGCGTGCGGCCGACCCGAGCTTCAAACAGCTCGTGGCCCGCGCGAGAGAGCGGATCGAAGCGCTCTCCTTGGCGCACGAACAGCTCCAGTCGAGCGGCAGCAGCCTGATGCGTATCGATTTCTCTGGCTACCTGAAGACGCTTGCTAAGGCCATTCACTCGTCCCACGGAGGCAGCGCTCGCGGCATCACGCTCGACATCGACGCCGGTGAGCACTATTTGCCCCTCGATCGAGCGGTAACGGCTGGGTTGATCGTGAACGCGCTCCTCACCAACGCCTTCAAGCACGCATTTTCCCCCAATGAGATCGGCACCGTCTCACTGCGAGTTCGCGGCCTGGAGGACTCGCTGCTGCTGGAGGTAGCCGATACCGGCGTGGGGATGCCCGACGGCTTGACGGCCTCCCCCAGCCGTGGCCTCGGACTCGAACTCGTCGCCACCCTATCCGAACAGCTGGACGCCTCGGTCGAGTCGCGCGCTGGCTCTGGCACCCGCATCGCAATCACCATTCCGCTAGGTGACAAATCATGAGAGCGAGTTCAATCGGCAGGGTTGTCGTCGTCGAGGACGAGCGGCTGGTAGCCCTCGAAATCGCCGAAAATCTGGAGGAGCTCGGCTACGAAGTGCCGGGCACGGCTGCCACCGCGGACGAAGCGATCGAGTTGGTCATGCGAGTGCGGCCCGATTTGGTGCTGCTGGACATTCGAATTCGCGGCCCGCGCGACGGCATCGAGGCCGCGCGCGCTATGCGCGAGCGCCTAGGGGTCCCGGTCGCGTTCATGACCGCCTGTACCGACCAGGCGACGCTCGACCGGGCCAAGTCGACCGACCCCTACGCTTACCTCGCGAAACCCGTGAGCCCGACCACTCTACGAACCGCGGTCGAGATTGCCCTCCACCGGGCGCGCATCGAGCGCAATCTGTTCGAGCAAAGCCGGTGGCTGTCGACAACGCTGCGCGCGATTGCCGACGGCGTCGTTTCGGTCGATGCCGACGGTCTCGTGACCTTCATGAACCCCGCGAGCGAGCGCTTGACGGGGTGGTCGATGGAAGACGCGCGTGGCAAGCCCTGCGAAGAAGTCATCGTGCTGATCGACGAGGCGACACGGGCGCGCGCACGAAATCCCATCGTCGACGCGATCGCGCTCGGCGGGCCAACGATGCTGGAGCCAGGCACGCTGCTGCGTGGCGCTGACGGCAGCGAGTGCGCCATCGAAGACTCCGCCGCCCCGATCCTCAACGAGTCGGGCGTGGCCACGGGCGCCGTCATGGTCTTCCACGATGTCAGCGGCGAACGACGCCTGCGTCAACAAGCCGAGCTCAACGACAGGCTGGTCGCGCTCGGCACGCTGGCCGCCGGCATCGCGCATGAAGTCAACAATCCACTCAGCTACATCCTCGGAAACCAACAGCACGCGCAACGACAGATCGCAGAAATCCGCGAAGCCATCGCGCAACTTCCGCAGACGGCCCCGCATTTCCTGTGCGAAAAGCTCGACGCCCTGACCCAAGCCTTGGACGATGCCTCGACGGGTGCCGAACGCGTGCGGCGCATCATCTCGGAGCTCAAGATGTTGGGGCGCCCGGCGCCCTCACGGCAGGAGACCTTCGACGTCCACAGTGTGCTCGACGCGGCACTCGACTTGACGATGCCGGAGCTCGCGCAGCGAGCCCGCGTCGTCCGCGAATTCTCCGAATGTCCCCGCGTCCGCGGCGACACCGTACGCCTCACGCAGGTCCTGGTGAACCTGTTACTCAATGCGGCGCACGCTATCGCGCCGGACCACGTGCAGGACAACGAGGTTCGCATCGTGACGGGCACGAGCTTGGCCGGAGGGGCGCAGATCGAAGTACGCGACACCGGTTCCGGCATTCCGAAGGAGGTCATTCCTCGAATTTTCGAGCCATTTTTCACGACGCGCGCCTTCGAGAGCGGCTCTGGGCTCGGGTTATCGGTGTCCTATGGCATCGTGACTTCCCTCGGCGGCACGCTGGAAGTCGAGAGCCGTGTCGGCGTCGGGAGCACCTTCCGGATCTTGTTACCGGCTCGCGTGACGGACAGCTCCATCCCGCCACCGCCAGGCCCTCTCAGTATTGGCCCCGACGAACCGCGGGCGCGTCTGCTGCTGATCGACGACGAGCGTATCTTGCTCGAGGCGTTGCAGCGAACGCTCGGTGAGGAGTTTTCGGTCAGCTCCGTGACGAGTGGAAAGGCCGCCCTCACGCTGTTCGAAGCGAACCGCGCTTACGACCTCGTCCTTTGCGATCTGATGATGCCTGGCATGACTGGCATGGACCTATTTCGAGAGCTCGAGCGTCGCTTCCCCCAACAAGCCGCGCGCACCGTGTTCATGACCGGCGGCGCCTTTGCGCAGGGCGCACAGGACTTTCTCGCCGCCGCTCGCCGCAGCCTGCTCGAGAAGCCTTTCAGTAACGAGGCGCTATTCGAATTCGTGCGTCGGAACTTGCACCGACTCGGGACGCTCAGCGCAGCCGCCCGCTAATTCGAGGACCGCGCTAGCTCGACGCTTCGATGCGCGCGAGATCGTCATCGGAGATGTCGAAGTCCGCGTAGACGCTCTGCACGTCGTCGTGATCGTCGAGCGCGTCCACCAGATTCAGGCAGACTTCCGCGTCCCGCCCGGCGACCGACTTCTTGCTCTTGGGCACGAACGAAACTTTGCTCGACTGCATCGGCAACTTTGCAGACTCGAACGCCACTGCGACACGGTCGAGATCGGCGGCAGGCGTATAGACCGTCCACAGGTCACCCTCGTCGCGATAGTCGTCGGCGCCAGCGCCCAAGGCCGCTTCCATCAGCTGATCTTCAGTGACCGCGCTCTTCTCGAGCGTGATCACTCCCAGTCGATCGAAGGCCCAGCCGGCAGTGCCGGAACCGCCCATCTGCCCGTTGTGCTTCTCGAAAATCTTCCGGAGCTCGGCGGCCGAGCGGTTCCGATTGTCGGTCATGCCCTCGACCAGGAACAGTGTGCCGCACGGGCCGGTCCCCTCGTAGAGGACGTCATCATAGGAGACGCCGTCGGCGCCGCCGGCACCACGCTGAATGGCGCGCTTGATGTTGTCGCTCGGCATCTGCGCGGCTTTGGCATCGGCAATCGCCTTTCGGAGGCGAAAGTTGCCCGTCAGATCGGCACCACCGATGCGCGCGGCCGTCACCAGCTCACGCGTGAGCTTGGTGAAGACTTTGCCGCGCGCCGCATCCGTGGCGCCTTTTTTCCGCTTGATTGTCGCCCACTTGGAATGGCCGCTCATGACATTCTCGAGAGAAAGTGCTGGGCGCCCTGTCTAGCATTCTGAGCGAGGAAGGGAAAGGCCGCTCGCGTCGAGGCGGCCCAGACCCGGCCCAGGGCGGCCCCCAGAGGACGCCAGCCATTCGGCTAACTCGTCCCCTGTGGCTCTTCCGAGGCTCGGCGGGACCGGGGCGTTTCAGCGCGCAGCGCGTGCTGATGAGCGCAAGCGCATGAGGCGCACGCGCACAGCAGCGGGAGTCTGTGTTCGCCCGCTAGATAGCTCGCGTGCATTCTCACCGAGCACATAGCGACGCACGAGTAGCTCGCGCGCCTCATCGCCCAGGTGATGGACGGCGCGCTGTAGCTCCTCACGCGTGTCGACCGCGCGCTCCGGGTCGAGCCAGGGATCGAGGGGCTCCTCTTCCAGCTGGGACTCACCGCCGGGGGCCGGCGCACGGCGCGCCAATTCCCAGGCCAACTGACGCCCGTGCTCGGCAAATCCAAGCACGTCGTCAGGCACATTCGGCGCACTCAGAAGACGCAGAATGACCTCCTGAAAAATGTCGTTCGAGAGCTCGGCGTCTTCAACGAGAGAACGCGCATAGGCCCGCAACATGGGAATGCATCGCATGAGCAACTCCGAGCGACGCCGACGATGGATCTTAGACATGTATCCTCCCTCTAACTGGAAACAGCCCTTATCCGAACCGACTGCTTGCGCATCGCGCCACGGTCTGACCTAAGCTCGACAACGCAGAAGCCAACGCAAAAGACACGACCAAGTGCCGAGTCCGTACGGTGCGACTCGGTGTAAGCCCTTCAGAGGAGCGAACATGCCGCTCCTCTACTTAGTGTTCAGTCTAGCAAAGACCCGGCAGCGGCGCGATGGATTCGCGCGACTCTTCGTGCGGGATCGACGCGCGCGACGCGGCGCGTGCGACTCGTTTCTGCAAAGCGTCGGATTCGTTCCCGTTTGGCGAGGAGAGCACTCGCGCCGCACTGGCTGTCCAGTTAAGCTCAGCACCGACATAGGAGCCATGGCTCGCTGCATGAACGGACCCTCTCGACCTCTAGCAATAACGGCACTCTTCGCGCTGTGGCTGGCAGCGTGCCACGCCGAAACTCGCGCCACGCCTCAGTTCGAGCCAATCGGCCCCGCCTGCGTGCCGCACCAGCAGGACCTCGCTAACTTCTTGAATGCGCTGCCCGCAAGCGCCCTCGCCAGCGTGAGTCGCGTGGAGCTGCCGATATCCACCATCGGGGAACTGCCTGGCAGTGGTCCGGTGCTCGAAATTTCCGAGGATGGCGCTTGGCTCGACGGGACGCCGCTCGCTGGGCGGGGAGCCCCCGAACGCGCGCTGGCGCTGCAAGCAAGGCTCGCGCCCGAGCCTTCGGGCGCGCTGGGCAAGGCGCCGGCGCTCTATGTGGCGGCGGCGGGAAGCGTCGATGTCCAAACCCTGCGCACGTACTTGTCTGGGATAGCGGCGGGGTCCGTACTCCGCTTGTTGGTGCGAATGCCGGCTGCCCCGAGCACGCAGGCGACTACCGACAACGACCGCGCGCGTGAATGGTCCCAGAAGCTGCTCGCCGAGCGCGATCCACGCGAGCGGGAGCGCATTGCGGAGCAAGCGTACTCTGAGTTTTCGCGCTGCGAAGGCGTGACGAACGCAGTTCTCGGCGTCCGTGGGCTCCCCGCGTCCGAGCGCTGGCCCAAACTGCGCAGCAGCCTTGCGAACGCCCTGCCGAGCTGTCGCTGCGACCAACTGTCACCGGCACTTCAAGCCCTGTTCATCGCCGAGCAGCGCGCCGGCACGGGAACGCTGGCCGCGCTGCCGCTCGCGTTCCTCCGCGACGAACGCTGCGGCGCCAGCATGCCGCTGCGCTCGTTGAACAAGCTGCTGGCACAGATGGAGCATTTCGACGCGGAGTTCGCGGGCGGCTTTCAACGCGACGCGCTCGAGTTCGAGAAGGTGCTCACCAACGAGCGACTGCTGAACTACTTCTGCAACGCCTTGCCCGGAGAAACCTTGGCGGCACTCGCCCGCGCCAAGGCCACACTCTACTGGCGGGTACCGGGCAGCGAAAGCTGCGAAGGCTGGCGCTTCGAGCCGCTCTCCCCCGGCGCACCGATGGGCACCTGGCGACGCATACCGCAGGCTGGCGCGGCGCAAGCGCCGCTTGCGTTTCACTATTGGCAAGCCGCCGAGGAAGTTCGGATCTTTGGGCCACTCACCAGCGCGGCATCGAAGCCGACCGACGAGCATGGCTGGCCTTGCGATGTGACGCTGCGCCTGGAGGCCGTCGACGCAGACTTCATCGCACTCGAACACGGGCGTTGGTTCTTCAACGCCACGGCTTGTCGCAACGCACCCGTCGCGAGTGAGCTCACGGGCTGCGCCGTGTCACGCGGCAAAGCGCAGGAATAACGCGTGAACGCTGGCCCGCCTGTCGATCTCGTGTGCTTCGATTTGGGAGGCGTGCTCGTACGCATCTGCCGCAGCTGGCAGGAGGCGTGTCATGCGGCCAGGCTCGACGTGCGCCGCGAATCGCTCGGGCGAGCGGCGGAGCGAGCACGCCGCGAATTGATGGACCTGTTCGGAACGGGAAAGATCGATGAGCTAGAGTGGGCGGAGCGTCTCTCCGTCGCGATCGCGCACGTCTACTCGCCCGCCGAAGTTCGCCGCATTCACTACGCTTGGTCGAAGACCGAGTATGAAGGCGCGCTCGACTTGGTGAATGAACTGCACGCGGCCCGCGTCGCGACCGCCTGCCTTTCCAACACGAACCACGCGCACTGGCGGCGGCTCATCCACCACGACGACGGGGGCGCGCTGCTCGACGGGTTACCCGAATATCCCTCGGTGTATGCCCTACGCCACCACTTCGCGTCGCACGTGTTGGGTGTAGCGAAGCCAGATCCCGGTATTTACCGTGCGCTCGAGGATGCCACCGGGCGAGCGCCAGGCCAGATCTTGTTCTTCGACGACTTGCCCACCAACGTCGGCGCGGCCAAGCGACTCGGCTGGCACGCGACGCGCATCAATCCCCACGCCGAAACCGTGCCGCAGCTGCGCTTCCACTTGAAGAGGCACGGCGTTCTGTGACGTCCTGACTCCGCGCCGCTGCCTCCACACGCGAGCGTCGAGCGCCAAGCTCCGCCGGCTGTGACGCCCGCGCGTTCTTCAACGATTCGCAACGCGCGCGACCCGCTCGGCGAGCGGACTACCGGCGTGACGGCTCAAGAAGTCGCGAGCCAGCGCGCGCGCTTTGTCACGTTGACCACTCTGCTCCAGCGCTTCCATACGCAGAACCGCAGCCTCTTGCCCAAAGGTACCCCCCGGATAGCTCACGCTGTAGCGGCGCAGCAGCGACAGGGCCTGGGTCGACGAACGAGCAGCGACCGCGGCGCGAGCCGCGTCGATCAATCGAATTTCTTCGCGCAGATCGCCGCGCTCCGGCGGGGTCACTGGCGCGACCGGCTTCGGCGCCCCGCTCGCGGAACCTTCGGGGATAGTCGACGCCGGAGCCGTATCGATCGCTTGCGACGCCTCGCTGACCGCGGCGCGCGCCTCGGCGACGCGGTTGGGCAGTGCGGAGGCGGCGACCGCAGGCGCTTGCACGGCAACGCGAGTACTGGGCGCGTGCAGAGCCTGATATGCCCATAGACCGAGCCCACCGCCGACCACCACGACGGCCGCCACGGCAAGCCAGCCAGTGAGGGGCGCGGGCGTGGCGGCAATCGGTGAAAGGTCGAGCGCAGGCAAGGGCAGATTCAGCTGTTCGGCCATGCGCCGCGACAGCTCCGGCCCCGGACGCTCGTTGCGCGCCGCCGCCAGCAAACGCTGCCCGAATTCCGAGAGCGGGCCCTCACCCTCACTGCCAAGCTCTTTGGTCACTTGTTTGCCTCCCGCCTCAAACTGGGGTCCATGCGATGAGCCACGTTCTTGAATTCCTCACGCGCGCGGCGCAGCCGCGACGCGACGGTCCCGAGCGGGACCTCGATCATTTCCGCGATCTCTGGCGACGAAAAGCCATCGAGTTCGAACAAGATGAACACCTCGGCGAGCGTCGGATCCATACGACCCAGGACGCGATCGAAGAGCTCGACCGCAGCGCGGTCATCGATCACGCTGTCCGCCGGATCCACGCGCAGGTCCATGTCGTGCTCCAACTGAACCCGCACGGCCTTGCGATACGCGGAGCGGACCAGCCTGAGCGCGGTCCCGATCAAGAACGCTCGCTCACTGACGGGCACGATGTCGGAAAGTCGCTCGGCGGCGATTAGAAACGTCTGCTGCGTCGCGTCCGCGGCGGCGTCCGGCGTGAGCCCGCGGCGGCGCAAGGTGCGCCAAACCAGCTCATGGTGGCTTTCGAACATGCGCGCGAGGCGTTGGCGATCCACCGGCTCGGGCAGCAAGAGGGACTCCGCCACTCTGGCGGCCAAGGCCGATCGATCCGACATGTTCACCCGCACTATGCGCTGGCGAGTGGATTCGATCACGGAAAGCGCAGCTCGCCCCCCAACGCGCCGCGCCAGCCCCAGGGCGGAACCGAATAAAATACACTCGGACTGAAGGCGAAGCGGTCTTCGACTAGGTTCTTTCCCCAGGAAAACCCGGCAAAGACCCCCAGCTTGGCGAAAAGCTCGAGTCGCAGCCGCGCGCCTCCCGACAGGGCTGCAAACGGTCGCGACCGCGAGCGGGGAGAGAAGGTGTCAGAGCCGTGCGCCGAGAGCACGCCGAGGGCAGCCTCCGCGCAGGCCCAAGCGCCTACCCGCCCCCACGCGAGACCGAGCGGACACAGGTCGACGAAACTCGCGTCGAGCGTGAAGTGGGCGGTGCCGCCCGTCTCGACCACTCCGCCACTCCAATAGTGCGCGAGCGAGAGACCGAGGGCCGGCGACCAGCCCGCGCGCGACACGCTCGCGAATCGCATCGAAACCCCGAGGCCGGGCATGAGCTTCGGCGACGAACCGCTGGCGACCGAGGCCGCCGCGCCCAACGCAAACTCGGTGCGGCGTGACGAAGCCCCGAGTGTCGCAGACGGGGTCTCCGACGAGACGCTGTTTCTCGCGTCGGGTCTCGGCGCTCGGTTCGACGCCGGTTGGGTCCGATTGGGCCCACTCGCGGGCGAAGGCTGTTCTACGCTGGTGCTCGAGGAAGGCTCGACAGCCGCGCGCGTGTCGACCGCCTCTGTCCCGCTGCGAGCGTCACCGCCGGCGGACGGCGAGGCTCCCGTCCCAGCCAGCGCGGCTTCCGGATCGAAGGTGATGGCAATCACGAGCGCGACCGCGTCGAGACCATCAGCACAACTCTTGGCCGTCAGACGCCGGGCCGAACGGCGCCCGCCACGCGTGACCCCTAGCTCGAAAGCGATCGCCCCATCCTGAGCGCCGACGGCGCGAACGACCAGGAGCGGCACCCCATCCGCTCCATCGACGAAGAGCACGCGCGCGGTGCGGCGCTGCACCCGCTCGCGAATCCCGGTCGTCGTTACACACGTGGTGTCTCCCGCGACATCGAGGTGGACCGAAACGGCCGAGGACTGCGCTCGCCCGAGGCTCGACCAAAAAGCCGGAACCCCACAAAACCCGCACGCGAGCGCGCCCTGCAGAAATCGGGGCAGCGTGCGTCGCCGCCTTGGGACCCGAACTGAACGCAACTTTAGGGGATGCTAGCATCGGGCCTTGGGCTCTGGCAGCTTCTTTTCGCAGATGCGCGCCACGCAGATGAAGCGCCTCCGATCGCGGGCGAAAGGCGCGTCTTCGCTCGGCGCAGCCTGCCTGTTCGCAGCGGCTTGCAGCGGCCAAGAGGTGACGCTCGGTGAGGCCGCGCCGCCCCCGTTTCGCTTCGGAACACCGACGCGCGTGCTCGAGCTCGCCGCGCCGGGCAACACTGACAACCCGACGCTGACCGCAGACATGCTCGAAATTTACTTTACGTCCGATCGCGATGTCGGGGGCACGTCGACGAGCGGAGACGTTTGGGTCGCCAAGCGCAGCCAAGCTGAGCTGGCGTTCGAAGCGCCGAGTCCGGTCGCTGAGGTCAACTCCGCATCGTTCGAGACGAGCTCTGCGATTTCCGCTGATGGTCTGACATTGTGGCTGGGTTCCGATCGCGCGGGCGGCGCCGGGCTCGTCGACGTCTGGGTCTCGACGCGCGGCTCGCGCACGGAAGCGTGGTCGGCTCCGCGGGTCGTACCGGAGCTCAACACCGCGCTGCGTGACGTGCCGCGCCCGCTCGGCCTCTCGCAAAGCGTGATGCCGTTGGCTTCGGAGCGTGACACGCCGCAGTGGTACTCCACGTTCTTCGCGCAATTTCACGCGGCGTCTGGCAGCTTCGAGCGCCCCGTTTCCATCCCCAGTCTGGCATTTCCGAATCGCACCACGGTCGACGCTTTCCTTACCGACGACGGCGCGGCGCTGTTCTACTCGTCGGCGCCGCCCAACGAGCCCTCCGATCTTTACGTGGCGTTCCGCAAGTCCACGAGCGGACCGTTCGTCGTCATACAAGCGCTCGACGATCTGAATACCAGCTTCGACGACCGCGACCCCTTTCTGGGCGCCGACGGGACACACTTCTTTTTCACCTCGAACCGCGACGGCAGCCTCGCAATCTACGAGGCAGAGCTCAAAGCGCGCTAGCCCCGCGTTCGGTTTCGAGTGCCTGTGCGAGCGCCGCGGAAAGCACCTCGCTGCTCTGGGCTCCGGAGACCAGCAGGCGCCCATCGAACAGAAAGGCCGGGACACCACGCAGCCCGAGCTCGCGCGCACGGCGCTCATCGGCCGCGACCTCTGCATCGAGCGCCGCAGACTCGAGCGCCTCCCGACACGCTTCAGGGTCCAACCCAAGCTCGCTCGCAACCCGAACCAGCGCGTCCGCGTCGGACACAGCGAGCCCCTCACAGAAATAGCCGTGCATCAGACGCTCTTGCATGTCCGCACCGACTCCCTGCGCCGCCGCGAAGTGCAGGAGGCGATGCGCCCTGCGCGTGTTCGCAGGGCGCGCTCGCGCAAAGTCGTAGCGAAGCCCTTCTTCTAGCGCGAGCGCGCGCAAGCGCTCGTGTGCGGCGCGCGCATCAGCCAGGCTCATGCCGTACTTCTGGACCAGGAGTTCGTCGACGGAGCCGCTGAAATCGCTGGGAAAGCCCGGGTCGAGTTCGAAGCTGCGCCAGGTTATGCTGACGTCGCTGCGCCCCTGAAAGCCCTCGATGGCGCGATCCAGCCGGCGCTTTCCGATGTAGCACCACGGACAAATCAGGTCGGTCCAGACTTCGATCTTCATTGATTTCGGCGCATTTCAACGCCCTTCAACGCGATCCCGAACACTTCGGCCAACGTCTCGTAGACGGAGCCGTCGTGGCCGCAAACGGGCAGCAGCGCGACGCCCAATAGCTGATCCGCATACACCGCGGGCAGCACGAAAACGGACTGAGTGGAGAGGCCGACGAACTCAGGCGGCGCCAGCTCCCGCGCGGGGTAGCTCGCTTGTTTGGGCTGCACTTCGTGGGCGTCGAAGCCGAACGCCACACGCAACTCGCCTGCTGAAAGCGCAGGCCCAGTCTCGGATACCAGGCATTCGTGCATGCCGAGGCCGGGCAAGTGCTCGACCAACACGGCCGAGAGCAAGCCCGGCGGGCCAAACATGCGCGAGAGCAGGGCGCGACCGAAGCGGTGAATCCGTTCATTCACCGAGTCCTCCGGCAAGAGCTCGGAACGCAGCGACAGCTCACTCACCAACACGCGCGCGCGTTGCAGTGCCGCCTCGATGCGCACACCGAACACGGATTCGTCACCGACCTGGCGCAGCGCGCGCTGCCCCAAGAACAAAACCAGATCGTAGACCAGCGAGAGGTCGATGCCGGCCAGCAGCAACTTCTGAAGCAACGGGTCCAAAGCGCGCTCGAAGGCGTTCTCCTGCCCATTGGCCTCGGCCACCAACGCCGCAACGAGCTCGACGCTCCACACCCCGCCGCGCGGCTGCAGCCGCTCGGTCGCCGCTGGGCGCTCGCTCGATCCCGGCTCATCGGCGGGCCCAGGCACGTCCGTCGGTGTGCAGCCGCAGGAACGGCGCAGTACGAGCTCGGTGGGGAGCGCGGTGGAAGACTCGACCTCCTGCCCGGCGAGTTGGGCGAGCACGTTGCGCGCTGCCTCTCGCCCCAACTCTTCGAGAGACTGCTTCACCGTCGTCAGCGCCGGCTGGTGCACGCTGGCGCGCGGCATGTCGTCGAAGCCAACCACCGCCACTTGTTCAGGGACGGCGATGCGACGACGCGTCAGCTCGTCCATCACCCCGAACGCCATGTAGTCGTTCGCAGCGACGATTGCGTCGAGCGTGGAGATCGTGATCTGGCGCTCATCTAGCAGAGAGCGCAGCGCTTTGGCGCCGCTCTGCCACGTGAATTCGCCCGTGACGACCAGCTCCGGCGCATAGCGGATGCCGTGCTGCTCGAGCGCGGCCGCGTATGCCGCGTGGCGCGCCGTCGCCTCTACGTTGCCCTCCGGCCCTCCAATGAACGCGATGCGCTGGTGTCCGTGGTACTCGATCAAGTGATCGATCAACTGCCCCAGGCCATCCGCGTCATCGATTTCGATACTCGGAAAACCGCGCAGATGCCCGATACTGCAGATTGGTTGCGGATAGCGCTTCAGCCACTCGGTGGTGCGCTCGCTGCCGATATACTGGCCGAGCACGCTCGAGACCACCACGAGCGCATCAGCGTTCGTGGCGTCTATAAGGTCGTACGCGGCGTTCCGCAGCGTTCGCTCCGCACTCGGATCCGAGAGCGCACCGCCCGCGACGCATAGCAGCGTCCCCCCTGCCGCTTCTACGACGGCGCGCACGCCACGCGTGATAGCCCACTCATACTCGTTGCTGAGGTAGGACACGAGTAAGGCGACGCGGGGACCACTCTTTCGAGCCTTACTGGGATCGGACGGAGACGTCGGCATGCTCGCGGAACGTAGCTTGAAATGGGTCGTTGTGACCCACCCGAGCACGCCCCATGCCCGCATTTTTGTGACCCGGCCCATTTTCGATTGAGCCCAGTCGTGCGGCGAAACAATCGGCGGCGCCGCGCCCTCACCCGGAATCGCCCGCAAGGCTGCGTCCGAGGCTCGTCTCGGGCCTGGAAAATCGCGCCACGCCTTCAACCCGCCCCGCGCCGGCTTTGAGTCTGCTTGCGCGTCACGAGAGCGAAAGTGAGCGCTTCTCAGGAATATCTCGGCAGTCGCCTCGGTTAGCCCCACACCAGTCGAGAACCAAGAAACCCGGAACTCACGGAGGTGTTGCGCGATGCAACAAGTCTTCAAGCGGCGGGCATTTCAGTATGTCGCGGCGCTCGCCATCGCAGCAAGCTTTGGCGCAGTGCGAGTGCGACCGAGGCTGCTCGAACTTCCCGAGTCGTTGGTCTGCGATTTGCTTGAGGCCGTCGGCGATCGCAAAGCCGGGCTCAAGCGAGAAGATCGAGGCCGCGTGCTGAACCTGTTCGCAGGGGATCCGCGCGACTCGGTGCGCGTGCGCGTGGCGGACGCGCTCGGCGCACTGGCATGGGAGGGGTCGAGCGATTCGATGCGATTGCTGGAGGCGCTGGCCACCGATCCGTCGCCTCTCGTTCGCTCGGCGGCCGCTCATGGACTCGAGAACGTGCTGGAGTCGGCGGCGCCAATCGACCGTATCGAAATCGTGTGCCGCTGGGCCACGGCAGCCGAGGCAGCCCAGCGCGAGGCTCTGGCGCGGGCACTCTGCTCGGCCGTGCCGACGCCTGTAACCGACCTGGTGTTGGCGCAGCTGGCGGCAGACGCTGACGCTCGCGTGCGGCTGTCCGCAATTCGCGCCAGTGAACGGCATTTCGCCGACCACCCAGCGAGTTACAGCGAGATCGCCGAAAGCTGCGCAATGGACTCGAATCGCCGCGTGCGCCGCGCGGCGCGGCGCCTCCTGAGCCGCAACGCTTGAGCCGACGCCGGCCGCACCTCGTCGACCCCGCGGCGACAGTCCATCGCCATTCTCTCGAAGGAAGAAACATGCTGAACTGGCGACGTGCCCCGCAAGGACGCGGCAGGACCTGCGCTGCAGCATGCATGATATCGACCTGATTCTGACCATCACGGCGGCCTTCGCTGCCGCGCTGCTGCTTGGCCTCGGAACTCAACGAATCGGGCTGTCGCCCATTGTCGGCTATCTACTGGCCGGAGTCGTGGTAGGTCCGTATACGCCGGGCTACACGGCCAACAAGGGCTTTGCCGATCAGCTCGCCGAAATCGGCGTCGTGCTGCTGATGTTCGGCGTCGGCCTCCACTTTCATTTGAAGGAGTTGTTGGCCGTGCGCCGCATCGCCCTGCCAGGCGCGCTGGTGCAAATCCTAGTCGCGACCCTGCTCGGCGCCTTTTCGACGCGATTTTTCGGCTGGAGCTTTGCATCTGGCCTCGTCTTCGGCCTGGGGATTTCGGTGGCGAGTACGGTGGTGCTGACGCGCGTGCTCGCTGACCACGACGAACTCCACACGACGACCGGTCACATCGCCGTCGGCTGGCTCGTCGTCGAGGACCTATTCACGGTGTTCGCGCTGGTGGTGCTCCCCGCGCTCTATCCGAAGCAAGGAACCGCTGACAATGCGCTGGCGCTGGTTGGCGTGGCGATCTTGAAGCTCGGCGCGTTGTTGCTGTTCACCTTCACAGTCGGCGATCGGCTGATTCCGAAGTTACTCGAGATCGTGGCGCGTACTCGCTCGCGAGAGCTGTTCACGCTCGCCGTGCTGGTGGTCGCCCTCGGCATCGCGGTGGGCTCTGCGAAGCTATTCGGGGCGTCGATGGCACTCGGCGCTTTCCTGGCGGGCATGGTGGTGGGCCGCTCCGATTTCGCAGCCCGCGCAGCGTCCGAAGCCCTGCCGATGCGCGACGCCTTCGCGGTGCTGTTTTTCGTCTCGGTGGGCATGCTGTTCGATCCCGCATTCCTGCTGCAGAAGCCGGGCCTGGTCGCCGCGACACTGGCGGTGGTGATGCTCGGCAAGCCGCTCGCCGCGATCGCCCTCGTGCTGGCACTTGGACACCCGAGGAAGATCGCGTTCAGCACCGGCGTCGCGCTGGCGCAAATTGGTGAGTTTTCCTTCATCATGGCCGGCCTCGGCGTGAGCCTTGGCCTGCTGCAGCGCGACGCCTTGAGCACCCTGGTAGCGGTGGCCTTGGTTTCGATCACGCTAAACCCGATCTTGTACGGCCTCGTGCCACGCTTTCTGGCACGATTTCCGGAGCGAGTGCGCGCTCCCGAAGCGCTCGAGTCGAAGCCCGACGCCATTCCGACCCGAGCGATCGTGGTGGGCTACGGACCCGTCGGCAGAACGGTGTCGCGCTTGCTAAAGGAAAACGGCATCGAACCGACCATCATCGAGCTCAATCTCGACACCGTCCGCGGCGTGCGGGCCGAAGGGAAGGAGGCCATTTACGGCGACGCCTCGCGACGCGAAGTACTGGAGCAGGCGGGCGCGCGACGCGCCATGTCACTCATCTTCAGCTTCCCGACCGACGAGCGCAGCGCGCTCGCGATCCGCGAAGCGCGCGAGCTAAATCCCACGCTGGTGGTCGTCGCGCGCTGCTCCTACCTGTCTGAGGTCGATGCCTTGCGGCGCGCGGGGGCAAACCAGGCCTTCTCCGGAGAAGGCGAAGTCGCGCTGGCCATGACTGCAGCCATTTTGCAACGCCTCGGCAGAAGCCCCGAACAAATCGAGGGTGAGCGCGCACGGGTGCATGGCGAGCTCGTGGCACCCGCGCCCCTCGGCTAGCGCACGAATCGCGAAAGCATCCGAATGTACGCCACCTGATAGCCGTCGCTCGGTTCTGTCACAGCCCAAGAATCGAGCGGCCAAGCCGTGTTGAACTCTTTGTACGACTTCTGTGCCGGTTGGCCCTTGGGGGGCGAGATCGACTCGGAGCTGCAGATAGCGTTGTTCTCGGGGCTCCCGCAGTTGCCCGGACAGCAGCCATCCCAGTCGTAGCTCGGGTTCGGTCCGCCCGGCATGAAGCCTGGCGGAGGACCATAGGTGGAGCTCCCAACCTTGTCCCAGGTAGGGCTCTGATCGGCGAACCAGGAATGGTAAAATTCAGTTACGGATCGCTCGGCGCCCGCACCCTGCATGTTGGAGAGGTACACCAACCCCAGCGGATTCACGCCATGGATGTAGTGGACGTAGCGAGCTGCGGCGCGCATGAAGTCCGCGTCGCTGGCAGGCTCGATGCCCGCCGAAACGGCGTCCAGAAACAAGTCGCCCATCGACGATTTGGTGCTGTTGCTGCCCCAGACGTAGTCCTTCATATACGCGAGGTAGGGGTCACTCGAGCCGAGCGCCGCGCCCAAGTTGCCGCTCGACTTCACGCCCGTGCGATACGCACTCTGAATGGCGCTCACCACTGTTGGCGTAGCCGAGGCGGCCGCTTGGTACTCGAGCAGCGCGGCCTGCAGCGTGACGTCCCACGGCGACACATAGTTCGAGTACGAAAATAAGTGGGCTTTCTGGTAATTGGCGTCGAAGTAGGTGCGGTAAGTCGCAGTGCCAGTCGCGCGCAACAACTGGCAGGCGGCGTCGAGCTTGAGGCTCGTGCGACCGTAGTCATCGACCTCTTGCTGACCCGAGCCGAGGCCAGACGAACCGCTGGCGCTATCGTTGTTCTTGAAGATCACGCTGGGATTTTCGTCGGCCCAAACCCAGGCCCGCTCGGCGCGATCGAGCAGGTCCGCGCCGTAGCTCTTGAGCGCCGCGTCCGGGAGCGTGGAGAAGACCAGGGCTCCGTAGGCAAATGCGGCAGCGCCGGCCAGGGTCGCGCTCGTGTTCGGCGAGCCATACAGACTTTGTCCAGTCGCAGCCGAAGGCGGGCTCGCGGAACTCTCACCCACGATGCTGAGCAACGAACCATCGGCGTTCTGCATGCGCAGCAGGAAATCCATGCCCCACTTGGCTTCGTCGAGGACGTCCGGCACGCCGTTACCCGATTCCGGGATGTTGTAATCGTCAGCCCAAACGTCGGGGTTCTGCGCGTAAGCGCGCAGTAGATTCTCGACGTACGAAGCCGTCCAGCTGGTGTATTTGTTGTAGTCCCCCGCGTCGTACCAACCGCCCCACAAGTCCTTCTCCGTGCTGGCATCACCCTTCGCGTTGTAGCGCCGGCAAGCGTGGTCCTGCAGCGGCCCCACGTGGCTTGCTGCATCGACCCAACCGGCGCCCGCGTGCGCGCTGTCCTTCACCTGGCCAACCCGTTGGTAGAAGAACATGCGCACCGCGTGCTTCAGCACTTCGCGGTACACTTGGTCCGAAATGCGAAATAGCGGCGAACGCGTGCCGCTCTTTTGGTCGAGAACATAGTACGTACCCGGCGTCGTCACGCTCGAGAAGTCGAACCAAAAGGCGCGGTCGCCGGAAGAGGCGTCGGTCGCCCCGCCATTCCAAACCGCGGGGGCCTGCGTCAACAGCTGTTCGCCCGTCGATGCGTCCACCAACGCGAGCGAGCCAGGAGCGAACGACTCCGCGGCATCAGCACCCACGTCCGGATCGCGTGCGACAGCGATCTTCTCGGCGTCTGGCAGATAACCGAATTGATCGACGACGAGATACGGACTCAGCGCGGGTAG
>JAEUAF010000116.1 GCA_019695485.1 Sorangium sp. | reverse complement strand
TCCTGGTCGAGCTCAATCAGCTCGTGCAGGCCTGCACGCGCTACGTAATTCGCCTCGAGCCTGGTGTGCAAACGCCAGAGCAAACTCTGGACTTGGGCAAGGGTTCCTGCCGCGACTCCGCCTGGCTGCAGGTGCAGGTACTTAGAAGGCTGGGCTTGGCAGCGCGCTTTGCCTCCGGCTATCTCATTCAGCTCAAGCCCGACCAGAAGCCGCTCGAAGGGCCGGTTGGGCCTGACGCCGATTTCACGGATCTTCATGCGTGGGCCGAGGTGTACCTGCCGGGTGCCGGTTGGGTTGGGCTCGATGCGACCAGCGGGCTCTTCGCGGGCGAAGGCCATATTCCGCTAGCCTGTACGCCCGATCCGACGAGCGCGGCTCCGATCACTGGGGAGCTTGGCGAGTGCGAAGTCACCTTCATTCACGAGATGAAGGTCGATCGTGTGCTCGAGACGCCGCGCGTCACGCTGCCGTACTCGGATGAAGTCTGGCGTCGTATCGAACAGCTCGGGCACCAGGTCGACCGTGATCTCAAGGCGGCAGACGTGCGGCTCACGATGGGCGGCGAGCCCACCTTAGTCTCCATCGACGACCCGGACGGCTTCGAATGGAACTTCGGAGCGCTGGGCGTCGAGAAGCGGCGCCTCGCTGGGATTCTGTTCCGTCGCTTGGCGCGGCGCTTTGCACACGACCCGTTGCTCCACTACGGCCAGGGCAAATGGTACCCGGGCGAGCAACTGCCGCGCTGGGCGCTTGGTTGCTACTTTCGCAAAGACGGCGACTCAATCTGGCAAGAAAATGCCCTGATCGCGGAAGACGGACGCGACTACGGCGTGGGGCCGAAGCAGGCGGAACGCTTCATCGAGCGGCTCGCGGCGCGCCTCGAGGTGGACGCGAAATTCGCGATGCCCGCCTATGAAGATCCGTTCCACTACATGCTGAAGGAGCGGCGTTTACCGGTGAACGTCACGCCGCTCGACAACCGACTCGACGATCCGCTCGAGCGTGAGCGCGTCGCGCGCGTGTTCGAGAAAGGGCTCAGCAACATCGTCGGTTACACGATTCCGTTGACGCCCATGGGTGGGGGAAGGTGGCGCTCCGGCAACTGGTTCTTGCGCCGCGAGATGCTCTACCTCTTGCCGGGCGATTCGCCGATGGGCTACCGCCTGCCGCTCGACTCACTGCCCTGGGTGCTCGAGGCAGACTATCCGTACGTGATCGAGCGCGATCAATTCGCGGAACGGCCGCCGTTACCTGCCTATCGGCGTGCCGCCGAGATTCGCCGGCAAAAGCCGGGCAAGGAAAGCGAGCTCCGCGAAAAGCGCCCTCTGCCGCTGGAGTCGGCCGCGGACATCGTTCGTGCCGCCTTGTGCATCGAGCCCCGCAACGGCGTGTTGCACGTGTTCCTGCCCCCGACTGCTTTTCTCGAAGATTATCTCGATCTCGTGCAAGCCATCGAGGGAGTCGCCGCCGAGCTCGGCCAGCCCGTGCGCATCGAAGGTTATACGCCGCCGAACGACCCGCGCATCGAGAAGTTCACGGTGACGCCTGACCCCGGCGTCATCGAAGTGAACGTGCATCCGGCGACCGATTGGGACACGATCGTGCGCACCACCACCACTCTCTACGAGGAGGCGCGCGAGAGCCGGCTAGCCACCGAGAAGTTCATGCTCGACGGTCGCCACAGCGGCACGGGTGGTGGCAATCACGTGACCTTGGGCGGTCCCACTCCTGCCGATAGCCCGCTCTTGCGACGGCCCGATCTGTTGGCAAGTTTGGTGGGCTACTTCCACGATCATCCGGCGCTCTCCTACTTGTTTTCGGGGCTATTCATTGGCCCCACGAGCCAGGCTCCGCGCGTCGACGAGGCGCGTCACGAAGCGAGCTATGAGCTCGATATCGCGCTCGGAGAAGCGCGCCGCCTGGCCGAGCGCGCGTCGGGGGTTGCGCCTTGGATCGTCGATCGCATTTTCCGCAATTTGCTGGCCGACGTCACCGGCAACACCCATCGCTCCGAGTTCAGCATCGACAAGCTGTATTCGCCGGATTCAGCGACGGGGCGGCTCGGTTTGCTCGAAATGCGAAATTTCGAGATGCCTCCGCACGCGCGCATGAGCCTCGCTCAGATGCTGTTGGTGCGTGGGCTGGTCAGCCGCTTCTGGAAGCAGCCCTACACGTCGCATGTCACGCGCTGGGGCACGTCACTGCACGACCGCTTCATGCTGCCTCACTTCGTGTGGCAGGACCTGTGCGGTGTGTTGAGCGAGCTGCGCGAATCCGGCTACGCATTCGAAGACAGCTGGTTCTTCCCGCACTTCGAGTTCCGCTTTCCGAGCGTCGGCAGCGTGGCTTACGACTCGGTCGAGCTCGAGCTGCGGCGCGCGCTCGAACCGTGGCACGTGCTGGCCGAAGAAAATGCGAGTGCCGGTGTCGCGCGTAGCGTCGACTCGTCGCTCGAGCGGGTCCAGGTTCGGCTACGTGGCGCGATCCCTGGGCGACACTACGTCATGTGCAACGGCGCGCGCGTGCCCTTGCATCCGACCGGGACGCGCGGCGAGGCCGTGGCCGGCGTGCGGTTTCGAGCTTGGTGGTTGCCATCGCAGCTGCACCCGACGCAAGGCGTGCACGCGCCGCTCGAGTTCTCGCTCGTCGATTCTTGGGCAGGGCGCGCGCTCGGTGGTTGTAGCCTGCGCGTGTCCCACCCCGGCGGCCTCTCCTACGACCGCTTCCCGATCAACGCCTTGGAGGCGGAGGCGCGCAGAGCGGCGCTTTTTGTGCCGTTTGGTCACCAACAGGGCCGTATCGAGGCGAGCCGCGTGCTGGATGCCAGAAACCCAGACTACCCGCTCACGCTCGATTTGAGACGGGCGTTCGTGGCGCGGCCGGGAGGGCGCGAGGTGTGGTAAGCAGAGGCCTAAGCGATGCCACCCACGAACCTCGCCGGCTCGGGAGCGAGCTCAGCTGCTGCGGGCTTCGGGTACGTACCCGCACCAGTCGGGTTCGACGAAGCCTTCACGCCTGACGGCGCGGTTCGCCCGCATTTCTCCGAGCTTTTCGAGGTCATTCGTCACCTTTCGCGAGACGAGCTCGGGCGCCGCTGGACTCAGGCCCAGCGTGCAATTCGCGAGAACGGCGTCACCTACAACGTCTACGGGGATCCGCAAGGGACGGACCGACCCTGGCAACTCGACCCGCTGCCGCTCGTGCTGTCCGCCTCTGAATGGGCCTCGCTCGAAGGTGGGCTCACGCAGCTTGCGCGCCTGCTCGACGCGATCCTGGCGGACTTTTACGGAGAGCAACGGCTGTTGCGCGAAGGCTTGTTCCCGGCGGAGCTCGTGCTCGGGAATCCCGGTTTCTTGCGCCCCGTATTCGGTGTTCGCGTGGCCGACGGCGCGCGTCTGCACCTCTATTCCGCAGATCTTTCGCGTGGCGCGGACGGTCGTTTCTGGGTGCTCGGCGATCGCACTCAGGCTCCTAGCGGAGCGGGCTACGCACTCGAGAACCGCATCGTTATCTCGCGCCTGCTGCCGGTCGCTTTTCGGAATTGCCGCGTCGAGCGGGTGGCGTCGTTTTTTCGCACTCAGCGCGAAGGCCTGCAACGCCTGGTGCGTCGTCGCACCGACAATCCGCGCATCGTGCTTTTGACACCAGGGCCGTACAACGAGACCTACTTCGAGCACGCGTACCTGGCTCGCTACCTCGGCTACACGCTGGTCGAGGGCGGTGATTTGACTGTGCGCGATCGCGTCCTTTACTTGAAGACGCTCGGCGGGCTCGAACGGGTGGACGTCGTGGTGCGGCGCCTCGATGACAGCTTTGCTGATCCGCTGAGCCTGCGCCCTGACTCGTCGCTTGGTGTGGCCGGCCTGGTTCATGCGGTGCGCGCCGGCAACGTTACGATCGCGAATGCGCTCGGCAGCGGTCTGGTCGAGATGCCAGCGCTGCTCGCCTTCTTGCCGGCGCTCGCGCAAGCGCTGCTGGGCGAAGAGCTGCTCTTGCCGAACGCGCCCACGTTTTGGTGTGGCGACGAGCGCGTGCGTGCTTGTGTACTCGACCACCTGCCGGAGCTCGTGATCAAGAGCGCGCTGTTGGGGCCGGGCGCGAGCGAGCCGGTGTTCGGCGGCAATTTGAGCGCATCGGAACTCTTCGAACTCAAGCAACGCATTCTCGCGCGGCCCTTCGCCTACGTTGGACAGGAGCGCTTGCCGTTGTCGCTCGCCCCTGCCTTGACCGAGGCAGGCGTGCAGTCGCGACACGTCTCTTTGCGCACTTTTCTCGCGCGTCGCGACGACAGCTATCAGGTGATGCCCGGTGGCCTGTGTCGCGTCGCGAGCTCCAGGGATTCGCGCGTGGTCACCATGCAGCGCGGTGGCGGCAGCAAGGACGTCTGGGTGCTGGCGCGCGGGGAACCGAGCAACTTCACCCTGCTGCCACCGCCTGGCCTGCCGGTGCCAGTGGCGCGAAGTGGCGGCGATCTGCCGAGCCGCGTTGCCGATAATCTGTTCTGGATTGGGCGTTACATCGAGCGCGCCGAGGGCATCACTCGCCTGATGCGCAGCTTGATCACGCGGCGCCCGGACGACTCCGCGGGTCGCGCGCCGGAAGTGGCCTCCTTGCTCGCGGCGCTCGAAGACGACGTGGAGCTGATTCGCGGTGCGCTTGGCCACGCCGCGCCCGGGATCGAGGCGGAGATCGCGCGGCTCTTGCTCTCCGCCGAGCCCTCGCGCACCCCGGCGGCTGGCATTGCGGCGGGTTATCGCGCGGGTCGCGTCGTGCGCGATCGCATCTCGATGGATACCTGGCGCGTTTTGAGCCAGCTCTATGCCACCATCGAGAACGCGCGCGCGCGCGGCGAGGTGGAGTCTACGGACGTACTCGAAACCATCAACTCGCTCCTCTTGGGATTCTCGGCGTTTGCCGGGCTGGTCATGGAAAACATGACGCACGGCCCAGGCTGGCGCTTCGCAGACATCGGGCGCCGCATCGAGCGCGGTGCGTTCATGGTGCGGTTGTTGCGAACGCTGGTCACGGTGGACGACACGACCGTGCTCGACGCCGTGTTGGAGGTCGCCGATAGTGCGATGACCTACCGCTCGCGCTATCTGGGGACGATGGCGCTCGAGCCCGTGCTCGACTTGCTGCTCACGGATGAAACGAACCCGCGCTCGCTCGTCTACCAATTCGCAGTGCTGGAAGAGCACGTGACGCGCCTGCCGCGCGCGTTCGAGCGCCCGCTGCTGGCGCCCGAGGCGAAGTGTGTGCTGCGTGCGCTGTCCGCCGTGCGCGTGGCCGATATCGATCAGCTCGCGCATCGCGACGCGAGCGGTCGTCGCTGCGCGCTGGACGAGCTGCTCGCTGAGCTCGAACGCGGCCTACCGCGCCTCGCAGAACAGCTCACGTTGAGCTATCTCGCCCACGCGCAGGCTTCTTTCTCGCTCGGCGGCCCAGCGGAGCGGGCCTAAGCTCATGCGCTACACGGTCTCTCACACCACCAGCTACGAATACAGCGACTCGGTGTCGATCTGTCACAACGAGGCGCGCCTGGTGCCCCGTCGCACCGAATATCAGACTCCGCGTTCCACCCGCTTGACCATCGAGCCGAACGCGCTCGTGCTCACCGAAGATCGCGACTACTTCGGGAACGTCGTTCACTTCTTCACTCTCGAAGAGGCCCACCTCAGGCTATCCGTGACCGCGCACTCCGAGCTCGAGCTCATCCCCTATGAAGTGCCCGTGCTGTCACTATCGCCAGCCTGGGAGTCGGTGCGCGACTCGGTGCGTGGGGAGCGCAGCGCCGAGGGCCTTCGCGCGCTCGAGTACACGCTCGAGTCGCCGCACGTGCGCGCGACGCCCGGCTTGTTCGAGTTCGCGGCGCCGTCATTTTACCGCGGGCGACCCTTGCTCGAGGCCGTGTTCGAGCTGACGCGCCGCATCTTTACCGAGTTCAAATACGACCCGGGCGCGACCACCACGGCCACGCCACTCACGGAAGTGCTCGAGTCGCGGCGCGGTGTCTGCCAAGACTTTGCGCACCTGCAGATTGGCATGCTGCGCGCGCTCGGCTTGCCCGCGCGCTACGTGAGCGGCTACATCCACAATAGCCCCCCCGACGGCGTGCCGCGCTTGCAGGGCGCTGACGCCTCGCACGCCTGGCTCTCCGTGTGGTGCCCTGGCTTCGGCTACGTCGACTTCGATCCCAC
This sequence comes from Sorangium sp., assembly GCA_019695485.1. Lineage (GTDB taxonomy): Bacteria > Myxococcota_A > Polyangia > Polyangiales > Polyangiaceae > PMG-095. Next base: position 198 of record JAEUAF010000116.1, on the reverse strand, counting down.
GAACGGCTCGATCCCGTCGGACGAACATCTTACGTTGGCCTGGGGGCGCGATTTTAGTGACACGAGCCCCCTGCGTGGCGTCATTCTGGGTGGCGGCAGCCACACCGTGCGCGTCGGCGTGGATGTGGTCTGCGTGCAGAACTAGGGTCCGTCCCTGACTTCAGGTCCCCCGCGTGCCCGTGCCCGTGCCCGTGCCCG
>JAEUAF010000096.1 GCA_019695485.1 Sorangium sp. | reverse complement strand
CGGCATGAACCGAGGGCAGATCATGGACATTCATCCAGCGCTCCTCTCGGACGGCTTTCAGAACGTGGAAGTGGCGCTACTTCCAGGCATGGCGCATCAGACCCCCGCGAGCGCTGACTTCGCGCGCGCTCTCGACTGGCTCGAACGACGCTAGGTGGGTTGTGCGCTGGCTCGCGCGATGGTCGGGCGCGCGGTCGTTGGCACCGTGCAGAACAAGGTTCATCCACGAAGGCGGCGGTGGGCGTCGACCCAATCTTCCGTGAACCACGCATGCAGCAGACGCGGAGCGCCCTCAACGCTCACCGAACCACGCGCAGGGCGGGTGCAAAGGACATGGCGCTTGGTTCAGACCACACGGGCCCCCGTGTGGAGCCTCCAGTCCGGTGGTTCGAACCACACCCAGGCCGGGTAGCGGCCGCTCCCGCCGTGGTTCGGAGCACCTCCGGGCGAGGTGACGCCCCTTTCTCTGCGTTTCCAGGGCCCGGAGGCTTCCCTGGCTCCAGCGGCTCGCGTGATGCTGTCACCCGAGGCGGAATCCGGCAGCCTGACTCAGGCGTTCGTAGGCGTGCTTGTCGCTGCGGGAGCAGGGCCTGCGACTTGCTTCGTCCCGCCCTTGCCGCGGCTGTCGGCAGTGCGCTCGGCCGCGCGCAGTGCGGCAAACAAGGTGCGATCACTATCATTGTCGAGCCCAGCCAGCTCGGCATTGGCCACCAGCGTGTTGGTTACTCGCACCCAAGCCATGCGCGCGGCGCTGACTTGGGCCGCGGTCGTTGCCGCCGGAGCACTCAGTCGCGCGCGCTGCTCTTCGAGGGCGCCGAGCTTGCTCGCGGTCGCAAGCCAGGCCTCGAGGAGGTCGAGCAGGGTTTTATCGTGGAGGGTCACGCTCTTCAGTCGTGCCCGCAGCGCATCATCCAAACGGGAAGAGACGAGTGCGGCGTGACCCGCCTCGCCCCGGTAGGTTAGCTGCGTGTGCGTCAGGCCCTCGGGCAAGAGCAGATCGCGGAGGCGCAGTAGCTCTTCGCTTGCGTTGGTAACTTCGGACAGGGCCGTGAGCGCGTTGTAGACGCCACGCGCCAACGCATCATGGGTCGCGGCGAGCGTGGCCTCCTCATCCGATAAGCTCTTGGCTTTGGGATCGTCGGGTTGAACCTGAATTGCGAAGATCGCGCTATGGGCCGCCCCAATTTGTGGAATCAGTGCTGCGATCTTTCGTCACCCAAGGAGTCGAAAGCTGCACCATCTCCTGAGCCGTCAATCGCTTCAATGCCATCGGAGAACCCACCATTCTTCGTGTTGGGCACCCCCTTGGCACCCAAGACAATCCAATTCTTAGCGGCAGTTGCCGCGGGTGCAAGTGGAGTTTTGGCGACCTGCGTGGAGCGATGGTCTTTTCCCGATGGACGCCGATAGAGCTCGCGGCTCAATGTCAGCAGCCTTCGAGGATGGAAGCCATTTCACCCTTCCCGATGCGTTCTTGGTCCCGCAGCCGCACGCCGGGGTCCTACATCGATCTCCACAACGGGCCGCTCCGCGCCGATCACGCGCACCGGCAAAATCGCGGTCGACGCCTTCGAGCCTCCCGGCTTGTACAAATGGTACTTCAGCGCCGCCACCGTCATGCGGTTGGCCCGTGGGCAGCCCTACTCCACCCGTACGCGAGGTGCGGGTTTCACAAGTTCCGTGGGCTCATGCTTGCGTCCGGGGCTGTTGCCCGTGCAGCGCTCGAGCAACATCTTTTCCTCCTTCATCAGCCGGTAAACGCGCTTGTGATTGACGCGCGCCTCACCACGAGCCGCCCGCTCGCGGTTCACGAGAGCCGTTACGCGGCGTACCCGTAACTCGCCCGACGAGCGACAATCTCGCGCATTGCGGCAAGCAGCGCCGCGTCCGTTCCGGTTTCGCCGCGCAGTTTCGCCTCGCGAACGCAGCCCTCCGGGCGCGGCGACCTATTTGAGCGGAGGCGCTCCAGCAGGTTCGAGCGCGACACGCGCAAGGCTCGCGCAATCGCCTTCACCGGGAACCGTCTTTCTTCAGCAAGTCGAGCGGCGACAGCACTTTTTTTTCGCGCATCATGTCGACTGCTTCCTTGAGAATCTCGGCTTCCTGCGTCTTTCGACCCAGCATGCGCTCGAGCTCGCGGATCTGAGCTTTCAGCTGCTTCACCTCGGAAGCGGGCACGAGTGGCTCCTCGGCGTGCAGCCCGGTCGCCGCCCCAGCCTCCATCGCCTTACGCCACGCGAACAGCATGCTCGGGCTCAGGCTGTAGCGCCGCGCCACCGTCGACACGCTCTCGCCGGGCTTCTCGGTCTCGTCCAACAGTCGACGCTTTTCCACGGCCGTGAACTGGCGTCGTCGGCGTTTGGCGCCGCTACCCGATTCATTTCCCTGATTTTCAGCCATCGGACCTCTCCCTTATTTCTCATCGTCGGGGGTCCGGTTTCAACTGGGCTACGTCACGAGGCGAATCTGGCGTTGGCTCGGTGAGCTCTACGAAATCGGCGAACGCGCCAATGGTGACATAGCTGGCAAGCCGGAAATTGCGAAAGACCGAGCGGTGCGGAGCGGCGGAATTTGTCAACGCGCGTTAGACAATGGTCACGTTTAGGCTATGAGGGAAATGGTGCTATGGCGGTGACGCGCTCTCTGCGTTGGGCCCGCTACAGGCTCGCCTGAGAAGTTGGTGTTCGCGACGCCCTCCACGCCCAGAGCCTGGAGTGGGTTGATGTGCACGGGTGCACAGGTACAGCTAGGCGTCATCGAACATGGCGTCGACGAGAGGCTCGGCCAGCTGGGCGAGTTGCTCGTGCCACGAGCACATCGTGGACTTTGCCGGGCCCAGACCTCCGGGTCGTCAAAAGCGTCTTCGAGCCGCGCCAACGGCTGGTGATCCCGCCAACGCCGCACGATCGTGGCGACGAGCATGCCCGGGCCGGCAACGCCAAGATCGACGGATCCCTACTCCATGCTGGCGAAGCCCTACAGCGCCAATGGGTTCGCCGAGCCACTGGGACGCGAGTACAGCAAACGAATCGCGTCTTCGGCCCTGGGCGCGGGCTGGCCGACGTCGAGCTCGATCGCTTCGCCGGAAGGCCATTGCCACTTGTAGCTGAGGTGGAGCGCGGCCACTCGCAGGCAGCGGGCGAAGGCTTCGTTGCTGCGACAGTCTTCCGGAATACTCCCGCTGCCGCTCTGCGGCTCCCCGTACTTGGCTTCGAGCTGGGTCTTCAGCTGCACGGTGCGTGCGGCCCAGTGGCTGCTCGGGTGATGCTCGATGGTGATGGCGCACACCCTGTCGTCGCAAAACGCGAGGTGCACTTTCGCCGCGATGCCGAGCTCGGCGGCGGGACCGGAGCAGTTATTGCCGTCTGGCATTTGGGACCACTGCCGTTCGGCGCTTTCGCAGCGCTGCTGAGCTTCGGCGCGCAGGAGGCCGAAGTCAAAACCGGCTGCGCCAATGGGCGCGGCGACCGTTGGCTCAGCGGCACGGGGCCGTGCTTCGACGCGCCCTTGACCGATTTGTCGCTCCGCGCTGTCGACATCCTCGCGGCAGCGGATCTGGTCGGAGGCCAGGTTGAAGAGCTGGCGCTTCCGCGGTCTCCCGTCGATTTGTGTGCAATAGAAGGTTCGACCGCGACACTCGGCGACCCACGTTTCCCCCGACTGGATGAGCACTGGGTGGAACTGCTCGCCCGAAATACTGATCTCGTGCGGCGAGCAACCGATCTGCCCTGCGCTGCGAGCTTCTGGACTGGGCATGCAGCCGGCCGTCAGCAGAAGAACCGCGCCCGTGAGGCTTTGAAGCGAACCGCTCATTCTGTCCTCCGCCGCGTACTCTGCAGTCGCCGTGCCAAGGGCGGGCGCCCGCCCTCGGAGCGTGGGGCGCTCGATTGCAAAACGGGTGGGTGAGCCGGCATCAGACTCGTATGTGAGCTATGGTTCACGATCCTGTGAAACCCGTGCGCCGCGAGCGAGCGCCTCGGCGCGGGCGAGTACGCCCGTGACGTAGCGTGTGCTGGTTACTTCGCTGCTCCCACCACAGGCTCGTTCAAGAATTCGGTCGGGACAAGTCTTGAAAATCGCGGTCCGATCTGGCGGCGGTGCGCCCGCTGCGGATGACCCGACACGGTTCCGACGGCAACCCCTACCGAGCTCCCGGATTTTATCGGAATCGGCGTTCGAGTCGCTTCCAGAAGGCCCGCCGCTAGCACTGGCTCCCGCCGCCCCAGAACCCGACAGGGGCCACGCTGCGACACCACACGCCCCTGCTGTCGAGCCGCACGCAGAACAGAGGCAAGCGACACCAATCCGAATCCATCCCCGGCTGCTCAGCGCTCCATCGCACCAATCGACAAGAAGCCGCGGGCGACGGGGGAACGAGCGCGCTAGTCCCGAACTGCCCGCCAAAATCCGACTTTGAAGGCCCGCTGGCGGAGCGCACTCCCAAGTAGGACCCGTACCCACGCCGCGACGCTTAGCCTCACGCAAGGCACGAGTGAGGCGGCGATCCAGACCAAGCGCGGCGATTTCTCTGGCCAACACGCGGCGCCAGCGAGCCCGACCGCCTGACGCGGCGAGCAGGAGACCCGGCAGGGCGTAGTGTCCCCCCGGAACCAGATCCATGGGCACCCGCAGCGACAGGTCAACGAGATGGGGAGACTCTGCCGCAGGCGACACAGCTGTGCCGCCGGTGTCCGGTCTCGAAATCCAGCGTGACCTTGCGTTGGTTTCTCACAACGCGCGTGCCCTCTCGCCAGCTGCCGAGAAGTTTGCCGAGCTTCTCATCGAACGTTACTTCTCGCTCTGACCCGTCGTGAATCGGCGGACGCGGTGTGCTGGGCTGGAACGCGGAGGCGACCGACATGGCTCAGCAGACGGCGGAAAAATTGCGGCGAGAGCTCGATGGCGTAGCGGGACGACAAGGGCGATGCTTTCCGCGGGATTTGAAGGAGCGCACCTCGGACTGGATCGCCGAGCAGCGTGCGACCGGCGCCACAGCGACGCAGATTGCGGCGGAGCTCGGGCTGGCGAGTGGAACGGTTCTCAGGTGGGGCAAGGCGGGCAAGCGAAGCGCCCGTGCTCTGGTGCCACTGGAGGTAGTCGCGGACGTGGCAGCCACGGGCACACTGGCTGTGGTTTCACCGTCGGGCTTTCGCGTCGAGGGGCTGTCGTTCGCAAGCGCGGTCGCGTTCCTGAGGGCACTCGGATTATTCCCGGCACGAGTCGCCCGGTGCGTGTGTTTGCGATCTGCGCAAGGGCTACGATGGCTTGTTCGGCTTGGTAGCGCGACTCGAGCAACACCCTCAACCGATCGCGAAGAGACATCGAGCCGTGACAGATGCTCGCCCGCGGCCGGGAGTCAGTATCTCTGGTTCAGGGGGGCGGGCCGCATGCTCGTGCTCGCGCACTATCCACGCGAGGCCGTACGCGCCGCCGACCGCGGCGGAGATACTGTTGCACCAGGTTCGGGTGATTCAGCCGGGCGCTGCTTCTGCCGTTGAACATCCCCAACTCGTTTGCCGGGCCGCGAGAGCGCGTACTCGAGCAGCGCGAAGTCGGGCGAGTTGAAACCACCGACAAATCCTCGACCATTTGGCGCCTGCCACGTCTGCGATACCTCCACTGGCACCACCAGAGCGCGGGCGCTTCGCTTGCTCGCCTTACGCACGGGGATTCTATCGCTCTTCACGTTTCCTCTGCTTCGAGGTACATGGTCAGAGCCGTCAACCCCATCTCACGGAAGCCAGGGTACGCCACGAAAGCGACGCGGCAGGAAGAATTCCAGTCTGGTGGCGGCACTTGCTTCCAGGGGGGCCTTTTTCAACATATGGGTGCATCGAGGCGCCGCTCACTTGCGCCGCGGCGCGCGTGCTGGTTGGCCGCCCTCGCCCCCATGCCCCGTCGCATACTTCGCCAATTGGCGGCCCCGCGTAAGCCAACCTGCTCCGCACGCTCACGTCCCCACGCAATGCCGCACCTAGCGGGTCCCGTCGCGGAGTGCGAAGTGGCGGATGGCTCAGAAATCCTGACGCCATGGCCCCACTAACTCGGGAACGAGGCGCGGCCGTTGATTCCCGAGGCCCGTACCCGAGAACGAGACCCGCGAGCGCGCCCTGCGCCAGAAAAGCACAGATCCAATGACGCTACTCTCGAATTCGATCGCTAAAATCCTGATCCAACCGGCCACCCGCAACTCGCGCGTCTGGTTTTCCGCCTTCGCACTGGCTGCCTTCGTCAATGTCGGCTGCTCTTCCGGCTCGCAGCAAACCAACGGCACGAACAGCGCCGGCAATGCGGGTTCAAGCGCAGTCCACGGCGGTGGTTCGTCGAGCGCGGCGGGCGGCGGCGCGAGCGCCACGACGGGCGGGCACAGCACGGTTGGCGCGGGCGGCCGCACAGGAGTCGGCGGTAGCGGCGTGAATGGCGGAGGAACAGACCCGGGCTTGGGTGGAGACGCAAACCTCGCCGGAAACTCCAGCGCTGGCGGAACCACCACTGTAGGCGGCGGGTCGGCGACTGCCGGTAGCTCGGGCACCGGTACCACCGCTTGCGACAACGGCATCGACGACGACGGCGACGGCCTCATCGATGGCTTCGATCCCGAATGCACAGGTCCGCTCGACAACGACGAGGGTTCGTTCGCGACCGGCATCCCAGGCGACAATAGCGACCCGAAATGGCAGGACTGCTTCTTCGATGGCAACTCCGGCGCGGGCGACGATGGCTGTCGCTATGCGACGGGCTGCCTGCTGGGCACACTACCGGCAACGGACCCGAGCTGTATCGTCAGCGACACGTGCGTCAAGTTCTGCTCCCGGCTAACGCAAAACGGCTGTGACTGCTTCGGCTGTTGCACCGTGCAGGAACCGGGTGGGACGAGCGTCGACATCTTCGAAGTCGCGACTTGCTCGCTCGACAAGCTCGACGACCAAACGGCTTGTCCGCGCTGCGTCAAGAACACACAGTGCGGCAACACCTGTGGCGAGTGCGAGCTCTGCGCGGGCAAGACGCTGGCAGATCTGCCGGCGAGCTGCTCTCCCTCGACGGGCAGCGGCGGCGCGGGTTCTGGCGTTGGCGGCGCGGACAACGCGGGTGGCACCAGCACCACTGCCGGTGGAACCACTGCAGGCGGCAGCGGCGCCGGTGGGGGCAGCGGTGGCACGACGCAAACATGCGACGGCGGAGAGCCCATCTGCGGCCCGGGCCTGCCAAGCTGTAGCAGCGCGGAATACTGCTCGTTCGGGTGTTGTATCGCGGCCATCCGCTGAGTCCGCCAAGCAGACGAGCTCGTTCAGCAGGGACGAGCTCGCCTGCGGCCCTAGTCAGTCTGCATCAAAGCGCGATACGCCATCTGATCGGCGTACATGCGCTGAAAGACGGCGTGCTTCCGCTCGTGAAATGCGCGAACCGCGCCCGCGCGCGGCACGACGACCTCGCCCGCTTGGTTCATGCGACCCATCGCGTCGATGACACTCGCGTAGTGCCCACTCGCCACCGCTCCAAGTAGCGCAGAGCCAAGCAGCACGGCCTCCGGCTCGCGCGGCAAGACCACGCGGCAACCGGTCGCATCCGCGTGCTCACGCACGAACACTGGATTCTTGGTGTCGCCGCCGCACGCGAGCAGCGTGTCGATGCGATAGCCCTCAGCGGCCAGGGCCTCTAGGATGTGACGCGTGCCGTGCGCGATGCCCTGAATCGTCGCGAGATACAGCAACGCCAGCGAATCGACGCTATCGGTGAGCTTCAGGCCACTCACCATCCCACGCAGGCTGGGATCCGCGCGAGGCGAGCGGTTGCCGTGAAAGTCCGGAAAAACGTGGAGCTCGCTGGTGAGCTCCGCCCCCCCCGTGCTGGTCAAGGCGAGCAGTCGTTCGTTCAGGAGTGCGTACACGTTCGTACCCTGACGTTTGGCGACTTGCTCGAGCTCACTCGCCCGGGGATGCGTTCGAATCACGTGATCAATCAAGGCGCCGGTCGCCGATTGGCCGCCCTCGGTGAGCCAAAGGCCGGGCACCATCGCGGAGTAGTATGGGCCCCACACGCCCGGCACGAAGCGCGGTTCACGCGACACCGCCATGTGACAGCTGGAGGTGCCGCCGATCAGCGCGAG
>JAEUAF010000047.1 GCA_019695485.1 Sorangium sp. | reverse complement strand
CGCAGCACGCTTTCGTGAGCCGCAGCGGCCATAACCCCGCCCCCGGACAGCAAGATTTCGACGCTAGCGGGGATGTGCTCGTCGTCGATACGGACTCCTATCAGATCGTCGGCGACATCGTGATCCCCCCCACGGACGAGCTGCCGCCACGCCCCTCCAGCATGTTGCGCCTCGGGGATCACGTGTTGGTGACGCTCGATCGCAACTCGGAAGATTTCCAGACCACCGGCGACGTAGAACTCGCCGTGCTGTCGGTCCCCAATCAAAGCTTGGAGTTCAAGCTCGGGTTGCCCGGGCTCAAGTCGTGCGGCCGCCCCGCGCTCTCGCCGAATGGCAAACAGCTAGCCCTCGCCTGCACGGGCGCGATCGGCATCGACGGCAGCGTCGAGGATGTCTCACAGAGCGCGCTGTTGTTGCTCGATCCGAGCAGCACGCCGCCGCACGAGGTCAAGCGCTTCACCGCGTTCGACCTGGTGGGTGGGCCATTGCAGCGCGAGCTCGTATTTGCCAGCGATTCACTGCTGCTATTGAAGACCCAGACCCCCTATCGTGGCGAAACCAACAATCGCTGGCTCGCGCTCGATCTCGACTCCGAAACCACAACCACCCTGCTCGAAGCCGCGCCCGACGCAATGGGCCTCGGGCAAGGCCTGGTCTACGGCAGCATGTTCTGCGCGCCGGGTTGCTCGAAGACCTGCCTCTTGTCTGACGCCGACCGCGGCGTGCTGGCGCGCGCCGAGCTCCAAGATCCGACCCACCTCACGCTCGTCGACCCGCTGTTCGTCGATCCCAATCAGCAGGCGCTGCTGCCGCCGCGCGATCTATGTGCGCGCTAGCGCACCGCACGTGACTCGACCTCAACAATCGCGTCGCGATTGTCCCGCTGCGCGGGCGTGCGCCGCGCCGGAAGTTGCTCTCATCTCGCTTGCCCTGCACGGGGTCTCAGCGCCGAGGCAGCGCGTCGACCCCCGCGTCTGGGTTCGGCCGCGGGGCAATCGACGCGCGCTGCTCGCGCTTCTTGTCGCGCACCAGCGCTTCGAGCGCCTCACGCGTCACCCCCAGCCGCTCCGCCGTCCTACCCGCCAGTGAGGTCGGTGCGACGCCCGGCACGAAGCCGTAGGTTGGGTCGTTGCTCTCGTCGAGCTCCACCTGCAAAAACTCGAGGCCACTCACCGGGCGCTCACGCGCGAGCCGCGCCGCAAACTCCAGAAAATGAGTGGTAATGAAGGCCTGCGGCTCGAGCTCCGCCAGCAAGCTCACCACCAATTGAAAGATCCCCTCGCCTTCCGACGGGTTCGTTCCCGAGCAGAGCTCATCGAGGATGATCAGACTGTTGAAGTCGAGCTTCTCGAACATGCGCCGGATGCGCAAGAGCTCCGTCCCGAGCCGCCCCTCTTGCTGATCGGCGGTGGTCTCTTGCGCCAGCGACACGAACAAGCCGCGCCGGAAGCACAGGCGCGCTCGGCGTGCGGGGACGAACATTCCGGCCTGCGCCAGCAGCTGCGCCAAGCCGACCGCCTCCAGCAAGCGCGTCTTGCCGCCCGAATTCGGCCCCGTAATCACCGCCAAAGCACTGCCAGCCACTCGCAGATCCGAGGGTCGCGGGGCGCGCGTCTCGAGCAAGAGCAGCGGGTTGAACAACGAAATTAGTTCGCTCGAAGCCTCGCTCGACTTGGCGGGGTCGACGAGCTCAGGAAGGCACATCTCGAGGCCGGCCGTCGCCGCACGTTCGCGCAGCGCGAGCGCTGCCAGGTAAAACTCGAGCTTGAGGCCGAGGTCGAACAGCGCAATCACGGCCTCCTGCACGCCGTCGAAGACCTGATTGGCGAGCCGCCCCACGATCTCCGCTTCACGCACCTTGTAGCCGCCGACAAACCAACGCAGGCGCCCCAAGAAGCGGCGAAAGGGCGCCACGTAGAACGGGTTTTTTACGTTCTCTTCGGAGCGCACGATATCGAAGCTGCGCAGCCGCCCGTCTTGGCCGAGGCGCACGCGGAGCTCCACCGTCGCCATGTGCCCTTCGTGATCGAGCACGTCGCAGAGATCCTTGTAACCTTTGCTCTCGCGCACACGTCGACCAAGCTCCGAGATGCGTGAGAGGCCGGACTTGGCGCCGCGAAAGCCGCTCTCCAAGAGGTCGACGGCGTGCTTGATGTCGCGCAAAATGTCGATGCGACGCGCGATGGCATCGTAGCGCTTCCCGCGCTCCGCCACCTCGAGGCGACTCGTCAGCTCGCCGATGTGCAACCAGAGTTTCTCGACCTGGGCTTTGAGCTCCGGTCGTTCCAAAAGCTCGCGCAGGATTTCCTGACGAAACTGGACGACCTCGAGCTGCTGGGGCGGGTGCGTGATCTCGCGAACCAAGAGCGCGCGATGAAAACTGCGCTCGCGATTCTTGACGCGCAGCACGATGCAGCGCCCCACCAAGTCATTGACGAACAGGTCCTTGGCGAAGCAATCGGCGCGAAAATGCGTCGGGTTGACGCGCGCCGCGTTGAACATGCGCGTCAAATCCTCACTCGTACCGCCGGCCGCGAAGGCAAAAGTCAAGAGTTGCCCGATGCCCGTAGGATCGAGCGAAAGCTCGGGTTCTGGGTGAAGGAGATCCGCAACCAGCGTCATCGGCGGGCGCCTCAGGCAGTTCGCAGTGCTTCGTCGTTCTGCCGCGTGGCCTCGAGCAGGACCGAGCCAACCGAACGCGGGGGACCACTCGCGACTTCGACGCCGGCCTGGCGAAACCAGAAATGACCGTTCGGAAAGCGCAGCGCCTCACGCAACGCCTCGATCGGTTCGGCGTCCAGATCTCGCTGTCGCGCGCCCACGATCTGGCCATCACGGATGGTCGCAGAGATGATTGAACCATCGTCTGCGCAGACTTTGAGCACGCCGGTGCGTCGCTCGAGCTCGAGCATGGCGAGCACGGTGGGCAGCGACATCTCAGCCAAATTTCCGCGAATCGAAGAGGCCGAAAGCGGCTCGTCCCAAACCTCGGAGTCAGGGGGTGGCACGCGCGACGGGCTCACACTCTCCCGAGAGAAGGAGTGCTCGAGTTCGTCGAATTCGTCCCGCATTGTCAGCGGGGGGGCCAGCCGTGAATCGCGCGAGTCGCGTGCTTCCGCAGCCTCGTGGCTCGCCGAGTCGGCGCGCAGCCAACGCTCCAGCCGTTCGACGCGCTGCTCGACGCGCTCGACCGTGGCCACCACTGACTCGAGCGCCAGCGTCTGCCTCTCGAGAGTTTCGGTGGTGCTTTCGAGCCGCTCCTGAACACGCTGGTCATGACGACGCTCGTGCACGGCGCGCAGCGCAAAGCGCTTGCCGAGTGCGTCGAGCGTGTCCTCGAGCGAGAGCAAACGATCGAACAGCGCGTCGAAGCGAGCTCGGACTTCCCCGCGACGCGGATCGCTCTCGCGCGGCGGTGGAAAGAGGCTCGGTGGGGGCGCCGCCGCGGGGGCGGCTTCCACGGCTGCGATCTTCGGCTCCGGCGGCTTGACCGCCTCCTGACGTAAGACTTCGGGCGGCGGCGGGGCCGGCGGCTCGACCGGCTCGAAACCCGCCAGGTGGCTGAGTAGCCAGCGTTTCCAGACGGATCGGCGCCACTCCGCGTCGAGAATATTCAAGGGGCGGAGTCGAGAGTGCATCCCTGCCATGACGGTTCGCTCGAATGGGCAGACGCCGAGTGGTGCCTCCTCTTTCTCACTAACCCATTACGTCCCCCGAAGCGGAGCAGAATCGCTGCGCCCTCGGCCAGCGGGGAGCAGGTCCGGCGAGCCGAGCGGCGCGGCACCCTGCGCCCGTGCGCTCACTGGAAGGCTGCAGCGAGACCAGAATTACCAAGAATTCCCGTATGTTCCGTGACTTCCAGCGACACTGTGGCATAGGTCGGCCATGGCGCAGCGCTTAGCGCGGGTTGCACCTCTCTTTGCGATTCTTGCTTGTCAGCACGCGGTCCCGCCTGAGAGTGATGCGTCCGGTGGCACGAACACGGCGGTCAATTCGGGGGGGCGCACCGGCGGCGGCGGCACCTCGAACTTTGGCGGCTTTGGAAACGGTGGAGCGTCCGCCACAAGCCTTGGTGGCTCGAGCCGGGGTGGGTCCACTAGCGGAGGCGCGTCGAGTATCGCCGGCGCACAGAACCTCCAAGGCGGCTCGACCAACGTGGGCGGTCAGAACGGCGGAGCCCAGAGTGGCGGAACCCAGAACGGCGGCGCGGGCTCCGGCTCCGGCGGGAGCCCTGCGGGCGGCATGGGCGACCCTGCGGGCACCGTCGCGCCGCCGTACACCTTTCCGCAAAATCTCAGGAGCTCGTACTGCACCTATCCCACGCTGATCAGCGCGAAGACCGCGCAGGCCGCGTACACACGCTGGAAGACAGAGCTCGTCACGAGCGATGGTGCCGTGGGTTTTCGTCGTGTCCGCCGCCCAGGCAATGAAGGCGATACCACGGTGTCCGAAGGCATCGGCTACGGCATGATTCTGTCGGTGATGATGGATGACCATGCGCTCTTCGACGACCTTTGGCAGTACTCGCAGAAGTTCTTGAACCAGAACGGCCTCATGAATTGGAAGGTCGATCCGAGCGGCAGCGTCCCGATGGACGGCGTCGGGGCGGCGACGGACGCCGATGAGGACATGGCCTGGGCACTCGCGCTGGCAGACAAGAAGTGGGGCGGCAAAGGCGCGCTCAGTACCGATTACCTGACCCTCGCCAAACAGCAGATCGACAAGATCTTCAACTTCGAGGTCGATCACGGCCGCGGTCAGCTGCTCGTGGCGGGCGACTCCTGGGGCACGACGGTCGTCTACAATCCGTCTTACTTCGCGCCCAATCAGTACCGGCTGTTCGCCAAGATCTCGGGCAACAGCGCCTGGAACACGGTCATCGACAAGGGCTACGAGATGCTCGGCAAAACGTTGACTAGCGCAAACGGCAACGCCACAAATGGGCTCGTGCCCGCGTGGACCAACGATAGCGCCGTGCCGACGCCGGCATTCCCGGGGGCGCCAACCAATTACCAATACGACGCCGTGCGTACGCCGTTCCGCATCGGCATGGACTATTGCGACTTCGGGGAGCCGCGCGCCAAAGCGTACCTCGCCAAGGTGGCCACCTTCTTCTCCGGCATCGGCGCCGCCAACATCGTGGATGGCTACGAGTTGAACGGCACCCCGAAAGCGGAAAATCCGAGTTCGCAATCTGCGCTGTTCGTCGGCGCGGCCGGCGTAGCCGCCATGAGCGACGTGACCTACAAGAGCTTCCTGAACGACACCTATGGTCTACTCACGACGAAGGAGATGCTCCCGCCGAGCTACTACTTCAATCTGAGCTGGGACGTCTTTTCGCAGCTCATGATGTCGGGCAACCTGTTCGACTACACTGCGCACTAGTCGTCCCGAGTCAGGCGACCATCTTTAATCCCAGCCGCCGCGCCGCTGGCGCTTCTTGTCGCCCGTGATGCGCTTGTCCGAGAGCCGCGCGCGCTGGACGGCCTGGCTCGGTCGCGTCTTGCGCCGGCGCTTGGGTACCACCAGCGCGTCGCGAATGAGCTCCGCGAGTCGCTCGTAAGCGAGCTTCAAGTTCTTGGCTTGCGAGCGCGTTTCGCCGCAAATTACGACGATGCGCCCTTCAGCGTCGAGCCGGCTCTTCGACAAAAACTGCAAGCGCTCGGAGACACGCAGCGGCAAGGAGGGGCTCCTCGGGTCGAAGCGCAGCTGAACCTTGCTGGAGACCTTGTTGACGTTCTGTCCGCCAGGGCCCGACGCGCGCACCGCGGTCCACTCGAGCTCCGACCCGGGCACGACCAGACGCTCGTCGACGACGAGATCGGCGTGCACGTCAGACCTCACCCGGGCGAGAAGCCAAAGGCCCACGTCGAAATAAGCTGACCGCCCCTGTGCACGGTTTCATCCTCTCACTCCGGGCGGCGCCTCTACGACGCCGCCCACCTCCTCGACAGAGACCCCGAATTAGCCCCCAGTCAAACCGATCTTGGCCTCGTAGACCGTCTTGCCAAGCTTCGGATCTTTGATCGTGATCTGGTACTCGTTCGGCACTTCCACCTTGGTTTCACCAGGTGCCCCGCCGCGCGCTGTGCCCTCGTCCTTGCCGGCCGGCTTGAGCACGATGCTGTGATCGTCCTCTTTGCCGAATTCGATGGGTAGCTTGTGCAGGTTTACCAAGGTCTTACCCTTGCGGCGAATGACCAGCCAATACCACTGGCCCTTCTCCTGCTTGAAGCCCATGCCATCGAAGTCGATCTTCTTCTTCTCTTTGTCGAGACACTTGGCGCGCTTCTTGGGGTCGTCTTTGGCCTCGCCGTCGCACACCTTCTCGGCTTCCTCTTTGATGTCCGAGCCGGCCCACGAGAACATGAAGTAAGTGTCGGGAGCCGTGATGATGTCCTTCGGCGTGCGCGTCACTTTGGGGCCCTCCGTGGAGGGCGCCTCGCTCTTGCTGTCGGCCTTCTTCTCGTCCGCCTTGGCAACGTCCTTCTTGTCGGCCTTTTCGGCAGCGCTCGACTCGGCGTCCGCGTGATCCTTGGCAGCGCTCGAGGCCGCGTCCGAGCTCGGCTCTTCGGCTGGCTTTTGGCTGCCACCGCAAGCAACAACGCAAAACGACATCCAGAAAAAAAGGCTCGATTTCAGTCGCATGACACCATCCCGTGGGTTTCGCGGACGCCGCCCGCCCTTTGGTTGCGAGCTTTCCGGGCTCGCAGTCCCGCTTTGATCTTCGGGTCCCGACGCTGCGGCATTGCGGTTTTCGTAGCACGGTCCGCCTTCCCGGAACCAGCCCAGTCGACGAAGCTCGCTCGGCCCCCCGCCCCGCCAACTGTGTCTAAAGTCGCGCCTGCCAGTGACATCCCCAATTTTCTCCCCGCAGCGCTTTACGAATGCGTCGAAGCGGAGTATCGACCCGCCGAGCTCGATTTGACCCCTGCCGGCGCTGCATCATGAGGATCCCATGGCCGACGACCGTCTCACCACCGCCGAGCTCAGGGACGCCTGGGCCCTGCTCTCCGGTGCGGAGAGAATCGAGGGATTCCGCCAGGTCGACCCGGTCGACGCCGACGATTTCTTCCTCGGCCTGAGCTCGCGCGAACAGGCGCAGATGCTGCTCAGCATGCAGTCCGGCGAGCGCCGGCTGTGGCTGCGACTGCTCGCCCCTGACGACACCGCCGACGTCGTGCAGGAGGTCCCGCGCGAAGAGCGCAATGGGCTGCTCGAGTTACTCGACGACACGAGTCGCGGTGAAGTCTCGGCGCTGCTCGCCTATGCCGAGGACGCGGCCGGTGGCCTCATGAGCCCGCGCTTCGCGCGTCTGCGCCCAGAAATGACAGTGGATGAGGCGGTGCGCTACCTCCGCCGTCAAGCGCGCGAGCGGCTCGAGACCATCTACTACGCCTACGTCCTCGATCACGAGCAGCGCCTCTGCGGCGTGGTGTCGTTCCGCGACCTATTCGCGGCACAGCCGAACACGCTGCTCGCTGACGTGATGCACACCAGCGTGGTCAGCGTCGAAGACAGCCTCGACCAAGAGAGCGTGGCCCGGATCATGGCCGAGCACGATCTCAACGCCGTCCCCGTGGTCGACGAAGAGGGCCGCATGAAGGGCATCGTCACCATCGACGACGTGGTCGACGTGGTGCAGCAGGCCGCGACCGAGGACATCCAGAAACTCGGCGGTATGGAGGCCCTCGAGACTCCATACATGCAGACCGGCCTCGGCGCGCTGATCAAGAAGCGAGCCGGTTGGCTGAGCGCCCTCTTCATCGGTGAGATGCTCACCGCCAGCGCGATGGGCAGCTACGAAGGCGAAATCGCGCGCGCCGTGGTGCTCGCGCTGTTCGTGCCCCTGATCATCTCGAGCGGGGGCAACTCGGGTTCGCAAGCGACCACGCTGATCATCCGCGCCATGGCGCTCGGGGAAATTACCTTGCGCGATTGGTGGCGCATTGCCCAGCGAGAACTCGCGGCGGGGCTCGTTCTCGGTCTGATCCTGGCGGCTCTCGGATTTCTACGTATCGTGATCTGGCAGGCGATTTTCCACACCTATGGCGCGCACTACTTGCCGGTCGCGTTCACGGTCGCGATCAGCCTGATTGGCGTCGTGACCTGGGGCACGGTGTCGGGCTCGATGCTGCCCTTTCTGATTCGCAAGCTCGGGTTCGATCCGGCGAGCGCCTCGGCGCCCTTCGTCGCTACATTGGTCGACGTTTGTGGGCTGATGATCTACTTCAACGTCGGGCGCGTGATCTTGCGTGGGATTTTGCTGTAGCGCGGCCTGGCGCTCACAGCAGAAACGACGCGCCGAGCGAAAACGTCGGGTAGCCGATGCGCATCGTGAGCGTGATTCGATCGTTGAAGTGGAAGCGGCCGCCAGCATAGAGCGTGAGCGGCAGCGCGCTGAAGCGCAATTGGTGCCCTTGGAAATAGGGCAGGATGCCGGGCTCGCCGAATACCGACCAGCGCTTGGCGAGCCAGAAATTCCACTGCATCACCACGGGCAGATAGAAATAGTTCTGGCCGTGATCGCCGTTGTCGACCTCGGTGCACACCAGCGTCCCGTTCGGCCCCACCACGCGCCGGGTGCAAACGCCGCCGGCATAGCCCGCCGCGTAGTGCACCCAGTCGAGCCCAAAACCGATTCCGACAGAGTTATTGATGCTGGGGATGAAGCCGCGCGGCGCGATCTCGACCGTGCCGCGAAAGCCGATCCCGAAGCCGTCGCCGCCCGCCCAGCCCGGCGCATCGAAAGGGCCCAACAGGAGGTGCGGCTCGGCTTCGAAGTGGTAGGGCGGCCGATCCCCAGGGCGCTTGATGGTGCTCTGCGCAACGCACGCGCGTGAGACACCGAGAAGACTGAGCGCCGCGCAGGCGGAAAGACAGAACGCGAGAGGCTTGGCATTCATGGGGGAAATCACTCTACTGGCTTAGACTCAGCAGCCGCCGCACGCGCGCCGCCCGCCGCCACAATCCGTCGCGGGCACGCCGCCAGGGCACGTGACCAAACAGCCGCCGTCGCCGACCTGAGTGCAGGTGACTTGGCAGGCCCCGTCACATTCGATTTCGCACGAACCCGCGTTCTCGCAAAGCACGCTGCTGCCAGGTCCGACTCGCGCTCCGCAGCGCGCCACGCGACGGCAGGCGTAGTTGCAGTGGTCGCCGCAAATCGTGCCGCAAGAGTCTGTGTCCTCGCAAACCATCGAGCAGTTCGAGCCGCAATAGTCGGAACACTGGGGCGCGTGGTCGCAATGGAACGAGCAGGCGTCGTCGCAGACGGCACCGCACTCGGTACCCACATTGTTGCAACTCTGCGCGCAGCCGCTCCCCGCGCAGTCGAGATAACACTCGCCCCCAACGTGGGAGCAATAGTTGCAGTCCTCTCCGGGCCCGCACCCCGAGCGGCAGCCGCTAACGCCGCCAAACAGCAGCCCGCAAAGCATTCCGACCCCGGTGAGTCGCCCAAAACCGAAGCGCTTCGAAAGACTCATGGAACTGTCACCCAATGCCGAGCGAACGTGGACAAGCAGCGCATGGCACGGCTCCGATAACATGCATTTGGCCCAAAATCCTCAGGAATTCCGCCATAGGCGACGGTTTCCGTCATGAATTCGAGGCTTTAGGGAAGAGATAATCGGCGGAACAAAGACTGCTCTCATGTTCAGTGTTTGTGCTAGGGTCCTCCCTCGTCGGGGCGGCCGTAGCAGTCAGCGGCCGCCCCGACGCCTCCCCCTTTCAGGAGAAAGGCCAATGATCGAACTTGCCTCGCCATCAAGCGAAGTCGCCGCGGCGCCCTTTGCCAGTGCCGTGACCGCAGAAGGCCTGCGGGTCTCGTGTTACCGCCTCCCTCTCGCGCAGATCCCGGCTGACTTCTTCGCAGATCCCGACGGTCGCTGGACCTTCGAGGCACTGGCGAAAGCAGCTGGCTTCCGCCCAGAAGAGGGGGTTGCCGTAGGCGCCCTCCGCAGCCCCTTCAATCAGCATCCGGACGGCGCTGCCGTAGTTACACTAAATAGCGAGAGTCGCCCGTACGTCGCTATCATCGAGTGCCCGATCGCTTACGCCTGCGACGCGGATGCGAGCATGTCGCGCGCGTCTGCCGCCTAGCGCACCCGCAACAGTCGCTCCGCAATTGCCCCCCGCCAAGCGCGGGCATGCGCCGAAACCGGCGAATGATGCGGCTCGGCGATTTGATCGTGTCTCGCTTCGCTCACGAAGCGCGCAACTGCGCGCGAACCGCGACCGACGGGTTCGCATGTCACGCAGGCACAGGAAGCCGTCGAGATCGGGACACCCAAAGCACGAGCGGGCCGAGCGCGCCGTTCAGCCAGCGACGAGCGGGGGCGGTCGCCATGCGCATTGATGTTCGATTTGCGGCCGCGGTGCCGCCCGAGTGGGCGACCGTGTATTTGCGCTTGCTCGACGAGGCGTTGCAGCGCGCCCACCCAGCATCCTTTCAAACGCGGGCCAATGAGCGCCTCGTGCGGGGTGG
>JAEUAF010000904.1 GCA_019695485.1 Sorangium sp. | reverse complement strand
GGCGTTTACCGCGTCGAGCTGCCGACCTTCGAAGGCCCCCTCGACCTCCTGCTGCACCTCATCGAGGAGCACGAGCTCGACATCCGCGACATCCCGATCGCGTTCATTGCCCACAAATACGTCGAGTACATCACCTTGATGCAGGAGGTGAACATCGACGTCGCGAGCGAATATTTGGTGATGGCGGCGACTCTCGCCCACATCAAATCGAAGACGCTGCTTCCCACGCCGCCTGCCGAAGCCGAGGAGGACGAGGAGGACGAGCTCGATCCGCGGGCCGAGCTTATCCGGCGGTTGCTCGAGTACCAAAAGTACAAGCACGCGGCTGAGCGGCTGGCCGCCCATGACGTTTTGGGGCGGGATGTATTTCCGCGCGGGATGCCTGCGCCCCAGGTTGACGGCCCTGCGCCGATCGCTGGCCTGAGCCTTTTCAAGCTGCTCGATGCTTTCCAGACTGTGCTTTCGCGGGCGAAAGCCACGATCGATCACCAGATCGACTTCGAGCGCTTCTCGATTACTGACCGTATCAACGAGCTCTCCGACTTGCTCAAGGTGCGGTCCCGCCTCTCGTTCGAAGACCTCTTCGACGGTCAACGCGCGCGGGCCGAGCTGATTGTGACCTTCCTCGCGCTCTTGGAGATGACGCGCCTGCGCATGATTCGCCTCTACCAAGATGGCCCCCTCGAAATGATCTTCGTGGAGCTTGCGGTGAGGGAAGACGGCAGCCCCGAAGGTCCGATGCATGACCCAATCGGCGCCATGGAGGCTGGGAATACGCTGGCTTCGGATCAAATGGCAGGGGGCGAGCCCGCCGCGGAGCAGGCGCCGGGAG
The DNA here is from genome assembly GCA_019695485.1 of Sorangium sp. Classification (GTDB taxonomy): domain Bacteria; phylum Myxococcota_A; class Polyangia; order Polyangiales; family Polyangiaceae; genus PMG-095. Next base: position 15,241 of record JAEUAF010000904.1, on the reverse strand, counting down.
TCGAGTCGGGCCTCGGCGCGGACTTTCCGGAAGAGGACCCCGAGCGCGGTGAGTCGGACGAAGACCACGAGCCCGCCGAGTCGGACGAGGACGACAGCCTCGTTGATGACGACGACGAGAGCTTCTACCCGGATACGGAGTGATGACCGATGGCTAGCAGGAAGCGCAAACCCGGGACGGCGACTGCCGCAGCGCCGGCAAAGACGAGCGAGCCCGCTGGGCCCGAGCTGGGCGGGAGCGCGACAGAAACGGTCGAGCCCGCACAAGCGAGCTCCGACGCCGGGGACGAGGCGGCCCGCGAACTCGACATTTCGGACGAGCACCCGCCCGAACCGGAGCTTTCCCGCGAGGCGGAGGCACTTGCGGACCTTGGCGCAGTGCTGAGCGAGGACGCCGAAGGCGACGAAGACGCGGACACGATCGCCGCAATTCTCGCCGCGGCGGGTGAGGTTGACGAAGCAGGGCTCGATCAAGCCGCCGCTGAAGCCTTGCACGCCGACGGTGCGACGGAACAAGGCCCCAGCGAGGGCATGGTTAGCGAGGGTGATGGCAGCTCGGAGGAGGCCGTCGAGGACACCACCGGGTTTCTCAAGGGACTCCTGGAAGCCGTGCTTTTCGTGTCCGATCACCCGCTCGAGGTCAAAGATCTGGCTCGCGCCGCGCGCATCGACAAGAAGCGAGCCGGCGAGCTCGTGGCCGAGCTCGTGACGGAGACCCGTAGTCGCGGGATTCGCATTGAGGAAGTCGCGGGCGGTTTCATCTTTCGAACCAATCCAGCTTACTCCGCTTACGTTCGGCACTTTCTCCAGCAGCGTCCCGTGCGCCTCTCGCGCGCGCAGATCGAGACGCTGTCGATCGTGGCCTACCGGCAGCCGATCACTAGGCCTGAGATCGACGACATTCGTGGGGTCGATTCTGGCCCCGTCTTGAAGGGTCTGTTGGACCGAGACTTGATTCGCATCATCGGCAAAAAGGACGAACCAGGGCGCCCCATGCTTTACGGAACTACCAACGTTTTTCTCGAAGCTTTCAGTCTGAAGAGCCTGCGCGATCTACCGACGTTGCGCGAGTACACCGAGCTCACCGACGAGTCGCGACAGAGTTTCGAGGCGGAAACCGGGGAGCGCGCGCCCGAGGGCGACGTTTCCGCCGAGTTCCAAGCCGAAGCGGCGCCCGCCTCGGAAGGTAGTGAGGCGTCGAGTGACGACGCGAACCCGCCCGAATCGCGCGTCGAGGCGAGCATGGCTGCGGACAGCGAGGACCCTGAGTCGCTCGCGTCGGAAGGCTCAGCAGCCGACGAAGTCGCCGCATCAGCCGCGGCCGCCGCCGATCGAGACGACAAGGACGACGAAGACGCGGACGACGAAGACGCGGACGACGACGACGACGACGACGACGACGACGACGACGACGAGCCGAAGTCGGACGAGGCCCCGGCAAAGAAGGCGCCTGCCAAGGCACCCGCGAAGAAAGCGCCGGCAAAGAAGCCACCGGCGGACAAGCCGCCAGCCGAGAAGCGGCGTCGTTAGGCGGCCGGGGACTCGAAGGAAGCGCGGCCGCGGGGTGCGGCGTATCGCGCGTCTGCCGAGCCGAGGACCCGGCTTCGGAGCCGGCTGGCCAGCCTATGCCGCCGGCTGGCGCCTGGGGCGCGTTGCACGCACACTAAAAGATTCGGTTTCTCCACAGGCAAGGTTGAAGGATGAGCCTTGCTGAGCCCCCGGGGACACCTGACTAACGGAGTCTTTTAAATCGGTGACACGCGCCCATCTTGCCAGCGTTGACACGGCCCGTAGGCCGTCCGCCACCGTGATTCAACTCCGAGCTGGCGAGTCCGATGCGACGCTCGTTAGGGCGCTCCGCGGGGGCGACCCGCACGCGGGCGCGGCCTTGTTCGACCGTTACGCGGTGCATGTGCGGCGCGTCCTCGCCCGCGTGCTCGGTCCCGACCCAGAGCTCTCGGATCTGCTACAGGATGTGTTCGTGGCCGCCCTCGGCTCGGTTCACAGCATCGAAGACCCATCTGCTCTCAAGGCATGGCTCACGCGAACCGCTGTGTTCACCGCGCGCGGCAAGATCCGACGTCGCACGCGGTGGCGTTTCTTGCGCTTCGTCCCCGATGACGAACTGCCGGAGCCTGCGGCGCCCGCGCTCGACGACGAGGGGTCGGAAGCCGTGGCCGCCGTGTATCGGGTGCTTCGAGCGTTGCCCGCGGATGAGCGGATCGCGTTTGCCCTGCGGATCTTGGATGGCATGGAACTGACGGCGGTGGCCACGTCTTGTGGCGTCTCGCTGTCGACGATTAAGCGTCGCCTCACCAACGCGCAGACCCGTTTCCAGGAGCTCGCTCGGCGCGAACCGGTCCTTCAAAGCTGGTTGAGCGAGAATGCGGGGAGTGCCGAATGACCACCCCTGAATCGTTGGAGCGCCTTGGGCGTCGGGTCGCCTCGGTGCAGGATGGCTGGCTCGAACGCGCGGCTCCGATCGAGGCTGCGCGCGATGGCTTTCTGTTGCGCGCGGGCGCGGCCAGTCGGGGCCGAAGCGTGCTTTGGCTGGCGGTCGCAGCTGTCGCTGTCGGTGCAGTGCTCGGCGTGGGTTCGATCATCGGTCCGCGGGCGTTCTGGTCGCCGCGACCGGTGCTTGCCCTGGTTCATACTCAACCAGCGACGCCAAATTCCTGGATTCAGTCAGAGCCGGCCGAGCGTTTGCCGATCGATTTTTCGGATGGGTCGCGGATTACCTTGGAGCCGGGCTCCCGGGTTCGAATCGCAGAGCTGCGAGCTAATGGTGCGACGCTCGCCGTGGAAGCGGGCTCGCTCGACGTTTCGGTCAAGCATCAGCAAAAGACCGACTATCGCTTGAGTCTCGGGCCATTCCTCGTGCGTGTTACCGGGACGCGATTCAATGTGAGCTTCTCTCCGGATCGCGACTTGCTTCGTTTGACGATGCGTGAGGGCACTGTGGTCGTATCTGGCTGTGCGCTCGGAGATCCGCGGCCGTTGCGTGCCGGGGAAAGCTTGACGGCTTCGTGTCGCGACAACCACTTCGAGATTTCTCGTTGCGGGCAGACCGCGAGCGCCGCGCCGGCTGCGGGGCAGGCGGCGACTCCCGGCGAGCAGAGCACGACTCCCACTGCTCCGATTGATGCGACCCGCGACAGCGCCACGCGCTTGAGCGCGCGTACCCCGCGGGCAGAAGAGCTCTCGTGGCAAGCCCTGGCGCGGGCCGGAAAGTTCGACAAGGCCCTGGCCAGCGTCGACGGTGCGAGCGGCTTCTCCGCCGAGTGTGAGCGCGCGAGCGGGGACGACCTCGCGCTGCTCGCTGACATGGCGCGCCTCAATTCGCGCCCGCAGCAGGCGATTTACGCCCTGACCGCCCTCCGGCGCAGGTTTCCCGGCAGTCAGCGGGCGAGTCTGGCGGCGTTCAATATCGCGCGCGTGCACTTCGATCAACGGGGCGCTTATGATGAGGCGGCGCGATGGTTTCGAACGTACTTGAGGGAGCAGCCAGGCGGGGCTCTGGTGCGCGAGGCCCAGGGCCGGTTGATGGAGGCTCTCTATCGCGCGGGCGATCGGGATTCCGCGCAGCGTGTCGCCGAAAGCTATCTGAACGCGAATCCGACGGGGCCGTACGCGCGCTTCGCCCGCTCTCTGCTCGGTCGGTGAGCGACGCTCGAGTTCGGGGCGTCGTTCGGCGTGGCCTCGCGATGCTGCACGACGCAAGGGTCACGCCAGAATGGCTGGGCTGAGAGGCGTTTTGCGGGCAGGGGTGACGCTCGCCTGGATGTCGCTCGCCGTTTTCTTCCTGACGGCGCTCAGCGAAGCCGAGCCACGGCGCACGGCGATCGCGCTCGTCAGCAATGGCGCGAATCGCGAGCTCTACGCGCGCTTGCGAGCCGAGCTCGCTGCGCTCGGCTGGCGCGTGCGCGACGTGGCCCCCGGACCAGAAGTCACCTTGGCCAATCTCGCGCGCCGGGCGCACACGCTGGCGGTGCTGCGGGTGAGCGCAGGGGCAGAGGCGATCGAGGTCTGGGCGGCACCGGAGGTGGATGCGGAGGCGCGCACCGAGTGGATCGATGTGGACGCGAGTCGGCCCGAGCTTGCGATCTTGCGCGCGGTCGAGTCACTGCGAGCGAGGTTTCTCGAGCTTGGTATCGAGCCCGAAGAGACGCGCTCCGGCAGCCCCGACGGCTCGGCGCCCGCGGGTTCGAGTGCCGCTCCCGACAGCGCGCCCTCGCCGCCGGAGGACGTAGCAGCCGCCGCCCCTGAGAACGGCCCTGAGGGCTCTCCGCCAGCCAAGGCTGAGGGCGCTCGAAACGTTGCCAGTGCGGCGACGGACACGGCTCCGATGTGGGTGGCGCTTGCTGCGGGGCCGACGCTGGTCTCATCCGTGGGGGATACCAACGTGGCGTTGAGCGGCGCGCTGCGCTTCGCCCCGACGCCTTGGCTCTTGGTCGGTCTCGAGGCGGCGTCCTCGCTGACAGCGACGCATGTTTCGGCGCGCGAAGGACAGGTGGACTTGCGTGGCACTTGGGTCGGTAGCATTGCCGAGCTTCGGGCCGGGAGTGGGCCATGGACGTGGGGCGCGGGCGCAGGGCTCGCCTTCGCCGTGGTCACCATGCAGGGATTTTCGACGACCCCCGACTACCGCGGCAACCACGTCTCGCTCTACACGGCGCTTCCGCTGGGGCGGATGGCGCTCGAGTTGGCACTGGCTCCGCGTTTGCGTTTGAGGCTCGAAGGTTCGGCCGGAGTGACCTTGCCACGCGTCGCCGTGCTCGTCGGATCGAGCGTTGCCAGTTATTGGGGGCGGCCACTCTTGGGGGCGACGCTGGGGCTCGAGTGGGCGCCGTTTGGCGCGTCGAGCACGACGCGACGAGCGTCTGCGTCCGTGCCTTGACGGCGCTTGGAAGTGGGCAAAACCTGAAGCTCATGACGGCAGAGTGTCGCCCGATCCGCCGCCGGCAGTGGGCCGCCTAGCGTGGATCGTCGCTTGGGTCGGGATACTTTTCGGCGAGCTTGCTGACTTCGTCGAACAGCGCGGGGTGGTCGAGCAGCTTGCGAAACAGGCGCCATAGCAACGGGTCAGCAAGGCGCGCGGTGCCGGTCTTGGCCGCCGCCTTGCCACGCGCAACCCGCACCACCGCGTCCTTACCCCGTGCCTGAAGGCCCTTCATGGCCTCAACCAGCCGCTTTGTCGGGAAGAGGTCGCCGGCTTCCCACGCAGTGACCTCTTTTTGCTCGACGCCGAGGGTCATGGCGAGCTCCTTAGCCGTGCAGCTGAGCTCTTTTCTGAGTTTCTGGATGTCCTCGGGCAACACGCGCGGCGCAGCATAACACGGCGCCCAAGCGTTTCACGCAACTTGGCTCGCGGTCGCCCGATGAGCAGGGGATGCACGCATGTGCTGGCTTTTCGAGGGGCGCTCGGCTGCTCGCTCTGGCGCTGGGGTCGTGTCTCGGTTGTGTCGCGATGCCGGCCGCACCCGACGGGCGCCCTGAAGTCGTCGTCGCGCCGCGCGCGGGCGATTTCGTCGAGCGTGTGGTCATGTTTCGGATTCGGGTGCCAGGCGGCGTGCTTCCTCCCGGCGATGCCTGGCTGTTTACGGGCACGCTGAGCGCATACCAGCAGTCCAAACTGAGCCACGGCGAGCTCTCGCAAGCGCTGCTCGACCGCCTGGTCCCAACGACGGCCTGGGCCGCGACAGACGACCCCGAGACTGAGCTCGTGCCGAGCGTTCCGCTAGACGAGGGGGCAAGCTACGCTTTGGCCGCGCCGAAGTTTGGAGGGCTCGCGACGGTGAGCGTGGCGCCGAGTTCAGCATGGCCCCTGTTGGAGCGCGTTTGGCCGCCGAAGTCGCTGGCGGGGAGCGCGCTGTCCATATGGTGTGGCGGCAGTGTGCCCACGGCAGCGCTCAGCGTGAATCTCTTACCGAGCCGAGCCGTCATCGAGGTGGAACCTGGGGCCCTCGCGTTAGTGTCGGGCGTGCCCTGCGTTCGCGGGCGGATGAGTGCTTGGAGCGATCCGACGCCGCAGGTCGCCGAGCCATTTGCCGGGGGCTTGCTCTGGGATCCTGCACCGTTCTTGACGGGTCTGACGCCGCCCGTGGGTGCGCTGACGTGCGGGCCCGAAGAGCTTGCACTGGGGCCCGGGTGCGCGCACGTCCTCGACGATCGGGTGTCGGTCCGTACGCCGCTCGAGCCGGTGCTCTGGGCGTTGGATGGTCCCGATGGTCCGCGCTTGTCGGTGAGCATGACGAGCCAACCTCTGGTCATTCGCGGGCTCGCGCCCGAGTCGCCCACAGAACTCTCCGGCTTCTGGGCAGGGCTTGACGGCCTCGAAACGCCCTTCGACGTGGCGGTGACGACGCTCGCGCCGCGTGCTCATTTGGCGATCAACGAAGTGCTCGCCAATGCGCTCGGTGCCGAGCCAGCTGCGGAGTGGATTGAGCTCGTCAACGACGGGTCCGAGGCGCTGAACTTGGGCGGGCTGCGCTTGGCTGATAGCGCTGGCACGATCGATTTGCCGGCGCTCGACGTGGAGCCCGGCGCGTACGTCGTCGTCGCTCGAAATGATTACGACCCCGCGAATGGGAGTGACGTGCCGCTTGCAGCAGGAGCTCTGCTTGCTCGCGTTCCCGCCCTCGGAAAAAATGGCCTCTCGAACGCAGGGGAGCCCCTGACCCTGCTCGATGCGAGCGGCCAGGTTCTTTCGCGCTTTCCCGCGCTGCCGAGCGTGCACGCGGGGGTCAGCTTGGCGCGCCGCACGCCGGATGCCGCGGACGATGACGCCAGCGCGTTTGGCGAGCACGCGCCGCCCGGGGCGTCGCCTGGTGCACCCAACGTTTTGACGAGCAACGGCCAATAGGAGCGCCGCGCTGTGCTTCGACTCACATGCCGGAGAGCGTCATGCGGCTCACGCGCAGCGTGGGTGCGGCAGTGCTGGTCTTGAGGACAAGATCGCTTCCGACCGCATCGATCCCCTTTAACATGGCGTCGAGATTCGATGAAATCGTGACCTCGCTCACCGGAAAGCTGAGCTTCCCATCTTCGATCCAGAAGCCCCCGGCACCGCGCGAAAAATCACCAGTCATCGCGTTGAAGCCGAAGCCCATCATCTCCGTCACGTAGAGCCCAGAGGGGGTGCCCTGAATGATTTCTTCGGGGCTGAGCTCTCCGGCGAGCATTAGGAAATTGCTCGTAGATGGCCCGATTCCGCCGCTACGCGCCGCGGAGGCCGTCGAACGTCGACCGAGCTTTCTGGCGCTGTAGCTGTCGAGCAGGAACGTCTTGAGAACACCCTTCTCGACGACGACGTTGCGTCGTGAGCGCAAGCCTTCCCCGTCGAACGGGCGCGACCCGGGTGCGCGAAGTATCAGCGGATCATCGATCAGAGTGACGAGGGGACTTGCCACCTCGGTACCCTCACGCTCGAGCAGGTACGATGACTTGCGCCAGATCGAGCCGCCCATGATGCAGCCCGCGAAGCTGCCGATGAGCGAGCGCGACACGTCGGGGTCGAAAATAACGGCCGTCTCGGCGGTAGGGACTTTGCGCGCGCCGAGCTTTTTCAACGTGCGCCGCGCCGCTTCCGCGCCGACCGCCTCGGCGGGCTCGAGTCCGTCGCGGTAGCGACTCGCAGTCCAGTAGTGGCCGCGGCGCTTCTTGCCGCCTTCGTCCTCGACCACCGGAGCCACGGACAGGGAAGCATAGGAACCTTGCTGCACCGCCGAAAACCCACTCGAGAGAACCAGCGCCGAGGCTCCGGTACTGCGCGCGAAGGTAGCGCCTTCGCTCAGCGTCATGCGCGGATCGAAGGTGAGCGCTGCGCGCTCGGCCGCTTCCGCCAATTGGATCGCCTCCGCGGCGGAGAGCTCGCCCACCCGGGGGTCATAGAGCTCCAGATCGGGGTGGGGCGGATGACACAGTTCGTCGGGTGACGCCGGTCCGGCAAATGGGTCTGCCTCACTCAACTCGGCGAGCTCGAGCGCGTCCGCTACTAGTCGGCGAATCCCGTCTTCGGTAACATCGCTGGTCGACGAGAGCGCCACGCGCTGCCCGCAGATCACGCGCAGCGAAAGTCCGCGGTGCCCGGCTTCCTCCACGAGCTCCGTTTTTCCGAGGCGCACGCGCACGCTGAGATCGAAGCCGCGCCGAGCGCTCACTTCCGCCACATCGGCACCTGCGCGCCGCGCCCGCTCGACGACGTCGCTCGCCAGCGCTTCGAGCCCTTGTGTCAGTGAATCCTGCATGGGGAACGCCGACATTAGCACGAAGTTTTGCGGCTGTTTTCTAGCGCATCTGGCGCAGCGCGTTCGCGGTCCAGGCGGCGGCGCCTGCGACGACGAGGGTCGTCCAGATCAGGGCGTAGCCGAGCGGCCCGCCAGCGACCGGGTGCGTACCGAAGTCGCCGTGAAACTGCGCGTAGGTCGCTTGTACGCTGAGTCGCGGGAACAGCACGACGACGAAGATGCTTCCGGCGAGCACGGGTGCGCCGACCAGCCGGACCAGTTGCGAGAAGTTCGGCCCTCGAGCGGCGCGCAGCAAAGCGACAAAGCCGAGCGGCACGCTGGCGACATCGGCCAGCAGCACCGCCGCATGCAAGGCGCCGATGCGCCGCGTGCTATCGACGAGGTAGGCGTACGCCCAGTCAGGCTCGAAGGCGATGTAGTAGGCCGCTGCTGGCGCGAACACCAGGAGTGCGAACAAGCTCACGAACAGTGTCTCGGACAACGTGGGCGTGCCTTTGCCGCGATTGGTGCCATCTCCGGCGATCCAGGCGAAGAGCGCGCCGAGCGCGAGACCGAGGAGCGGACCAATTGGGGCAGGCACTCTAAGCTCCGTTCAGACTGGTGTGTCGCCGGCGCGTGCCGTCGCGCAGATGGCCGCCAAGCGCGCGCCGTCCACGGTGTCGAGTGCGACGCGCTCCGCGAGTGTGTCGAGCGCGGCACGCAGCGCTGCGGCATCTCGCGCGTGCTTTCGCACGAAGAGCGGCGCGTGTCGGCCGATGACGGTGATCTTAGCGAGCGGCTCGAGCTCCGCCGGGTTCTGCGTCAAATCTCCGCCCACGGCGTGGCAGATGTTCTCCGGCAGCGTGTTGCGCTCCAGAAAGCGCCGGCCGATCGCGAAGCTCGAGGCGCCGTAGCGCGTGCGTTCGAGGTCCGCCCGCGCATCGATGCTACCGCCCGCCGTGCGCCAAAGCTCGACATAGTCTTTCCCATCGAACACCAGGCAGGCCATGGCGCCGATCTCTGCGAGCAGGCCGCACACGAACGCGGTGCCGGGCTGCGCGAGGCCTGTCTCCTTGGCGATTCGGTGGGCAATCGACCCAGAGGCGACGCACATTTCGTGGAGCTGGAGTGAGTGCTCGGCCTTGGTGCGAAACGCCGCGAACAGCGCCATTGCGGCGGCCAGGTTGTGGAGCTCGCGCAGGCCGATGCGCATGACCGCCATTTCGAGCCGATCGACGTGTCCCATCCCGTAGGCAGCGCTGTTGGCTACGCTGAGCACTGCTGCTGCCAGTGCGGGATCGGTCGAAATGACGCGCGCGACTTCCGGGATACTGGCCGAGTCGCCAGACGTGAGCGCTAGAACGCGCTGCGTCGTGCCGGGCAGCGGGCAGACCTCCACCACCTGGTCGAGGAGGGCGTCGGTGCGATCCATGGCACTCATGAGGCTACTCCGCTCGCGCGCTTTTCGCGAGTGATTCCGCGCATCCGACGCAGGGAGCTTGGCGTGATGGGGGAGTGGGGGACACACGCGTCTCTAGTGTGTAAGCGCATTTCCGACACACACGTCGGCCCACGGATCGACATGACCGAGATTCGGAGCTAGATCGGGCCCCGATGAACGTGCACCGACCCGCATCCCGACCGCTCGGCTCCGCGGAGGGCCCGCTAAGCGCATGAACACCGAGGAGCTTCGCCTTCTGCTCGAGCGCGTCCAGTCTGGTGCTGTTGGGATCGACGGTGCGGTGAGTGCGCTCTCGCACCTACCCTTTTCCGACCTCGACTACGCGAAGATCGATCATCACCGGGCGTTACGCCAGGGCTTTCCGGAGGTGATCTTCGGCGAGGGAAAGCAGCCCCAGCAGATCGTTGGCATCGTGACCCGCATGATGGATGCCAGCGAGAACGTGCTGGTGACGCGGGTGAACGCCGCCGCCGCCGAGGCCGTGCGGGAGAGCATCCCGGCGCTCGAGTATCGGCCGTTGGCACGAACGCTCAGCTTTCAACACGCGCCAATCCGCGAGACGGAAGCTGAACCGGTGGCGGTCGTGACTGCCGGCACGAGTGACGTCCCAGTGGCCGAGGAAGCGCTCGAGACGTTGCGGATGTGCGGCGTTCGAGCGACGCGAGTCTTCGACGTGGGGGTGGCCGGGATTCATCGCTTGCTCGGCCGGCTCGAGATTCTGTCGCGGGCACCTGCGGTGATCGTCATTGCTGGCATGGAGGGCGCCCTTCCCAGCGTGGTCGGGGGACTGATCGGAGGGCCCGTCATCGCCGTTCCGACCTCGATCGGCTACGGCACTGCTCTCTCCGGATTTACGGCCCTATTCGGGATGCTCACGAGCTGTGCATCCGGCGTTACCGTCGTCAACATCGACAACGGCTTTGGTGCCGCTCTCGCTGTCACACGCTTGCTGCGGGCCCGCGCGCAGCAACCGGCCCACGCCTCGCACGAGGAGCGCAGCGCTTGACGGGGCGAACCCCGCCGTCGCCGCGACCGGAGTTTCGCAGCATCGAGCGCCTGTCGCCAGCGCACTCGCAGGGCGGGCATACGCACTCGCACGGCGGGCATTCGCACTCGCACGGCGGGCATTCGCACTCGCACGAAGCCCTGCCAGCGCCGCTCCCGTCGACGAATAGCTCACTGTCGGCGGGGGCGGGCGTCGGTCGCACGCTGTTGTTCGATACTCCGAGTGGCATCGCGGGCGACATGACCATCGCCGCGCTGCTCGATCTGGGCGTCCCGCTTGCTGTCGTCGAGCGGGCCGTCGCAACCTTGCCCCTCGATGGCTATCGCCTCGAGCACATGGCGGCGCGTTCCGGGTCGCTCGGCGGCAGCCGCTTTATCGTGCATGTGACGGGGCCGCAGCCCGAACGCGACTACGCGGCCATCGACGGCATGCTGGCCGCCGCCGCGCTCGAGGACAGGGTCAAGGTGCTAAGTCGCGCCATTTTTCGGCGTTTGGCAGAGGCCGAGAGTGAAGTGCACCGCATGCCCCTCGACCGGGTCGCGTTCCACGAAGTGGGTGCGATTGATGCCATCGTCGACATCGTAGGCGCGGCGGCCTGCGTGGTGCACGTAGGCGCGCGCGTGGTCGGCACACCGCTTCCGCTCGGTCGCGGCTTCGTGGAGTGCCAACACGGGATCCTACCGCTGCCCGCTCCCGCCACGCTGCTCTGCCTCAAAGGCGTGCCCACCTACGACCCCGGCATCACGGGCGAGTTCGTCACGCCCACGGGCGCTGCGATCATCGCCACCATTGCGGAGGCGTTCGGCGGTTGGCCGAGCTTCACGCCGGAGCGCGTTGGTGTCGGCTGCGGGACGCGCGTGCTGCCAAACCGCCCGAACGCGTTGCGCGCTGTTCTCGGCGTGGCGGCGGCCGCACAAGCCGAGTCGAGCCACGTCGTGCTCGAGGCCAACATCGACGATATGACCGGCGAGCTCGCCGCGCACGCCATCGAGGTCCTGCTGCAGAGCGGCGCGCTCGACGCCTGGGCTCAGGCCGTGACCATGAAGAAAGGTCGACCCGGTCTGGTCTTGTCAGTGGTCGCTGAGCGCGCGCTGGCCGACTCGCTCGCATCAGTGATGCTGCGCGAGAGCACCAGTATCGGCGTTCGGCGTACGGATGTGTCTCGCATCGAGCGCCCGCGCCGGGTCGTCGAGGTCGACACACGATTTGGGCGGATCCCCCTCAAAGTGAGCGAGGGCGCCTATGGCCCTGCGCTCGCCAAGCCGGAGTTCGATGCCTGCAGAGCCGCCGCCGAGCGCGCGCAGGTGGCCGTGCGCGACGTGATTGCGGCGGCTCTCCTCGCTTACGACGCGCTGCGCTGAAGACTCCGCAGGCGCGGTGTCAGTCCGGTCGCTCGAGGCTGAAGCCGGTGGCTTCCCAGCCGAGCACGCCCCCGTCGAGGAAAGCGACAGGTACCCCCTGCTCAGCCAGCTTGGCGGCGAGGTCTTTCGTGATTTCGCCCGAGCGGCAATAGAGCACGGGTGGCGTCGGCAGCATGTGAAGTTCTGCCAAGCGCGTCTCGATTTCTTCGCTGGGAATGTTGACGGCGCCGGGCAGGTGAGCGCGGGCGAACACGGCGGCCTCACGCGTGTCGACCATGCTGATTCGACCTGCTTGCAGCAGCGCCGCAACCTCCTCCGGCTTCAAGGCGCCCTCGGCGCGCGGCAGGAACGGGTCGAGCATTTCTTTGAGCTGCGCCCGCTTGAGCGCGCCCACGCGCCCACCCACGGGGCGACCGCCCTGAAAGACCACGAAGGTCGGCACCGACTGCACGCCCATTTGTCGGGCGAGGATCGGACTCTTGTCGATGTCGATTTTGACGAGCTTCGCTTTGCCTTCGAGTTCGCGAGAGAGGGCGTCGAGCTCGGGCGCCATGACCTTGCACGGGCCGCACCATTCCGCGGAGAACTCCACCAAGACGGGGAGCTCGCTCATCATGATTTCTTGCTCGAAATCCTTCTCAGTGACGGTTTTCAGCGCCATGCGTCGGACTATGTCGACCATTCGCGGCGCTGGTGCAAGTCCGGAGGCGCGGCTCAGGCTCTTTAGCGTGGGCGTCGGTGGGCGTCGCCCGTGGCGCGGTCAGGGCCCAGTCGCGCCCGCGGCCGTTGGGGGAGGCGTGGAGCGAGCGGCCCCGAGCCGGCGCGGCGCGAGCGGCGACCCCACCAGTAGCAGCCAGGTACCGACTCCTAGCAACACTTGGACGGTCGACGCCGGCAGCCCAGCCGGCCCGCGACTTAGCAACACGTCCCAGCCGGCGCGTCCCGCGGCCGCCGGCAGGCCACACACTTGCCCCGCCACACCAACAGCCAAAATCCAGCTGGGGGTGAGCGCCACTGTCCCGAGGATGACGGGGGCGGCCGGACGTAGGCGTCGGCGCAGGAAAATCGAGAAGGGCAGGCGTCCGAGGGAGCGCGTCTGCAGCTCGGCGTCGCCCCGCGCCAGCCTGAGCAGTTGCGAACGCAGAACCCAGGCCACGTCGAGCGCTCGCAACGCACCGAGCGCAGCTGCAAGCGCGAGCCACGGGCCGAGCACGCGCGTAAACGCCGCACCCCAGAGCAGGGCGGGCAGGGCGGCGCCCACCTCGACGCTGAGCACAAAGGCGCGCTCGAAACTGGTGGGACCGCCTGCGGCCAGCGTGCCGAGCACGACTCCGGCGAGCGTGGAGATCGCCCAGGTGATCGTGCCGTAGGCGAGCAACGCAGCGGCGCCATTTCCAGCGAGCAGCCAGTCCGCGCGCTGGCTCCGCGAGCCCACGATCGCGACGATGCCGATGGCGACTAAGGCTGCAGAACCGCCCCACAGCCAGCGACGCCGCCCGCCGTCCCCGACCGCCACGAGCGCCGGCGGCGCGGAGGGCGTGCCGCTGGCGGTGGTCGCGCCGAGCGACACTAGCGCGGCCGCGAGCAGCGTCGACGCCAGGGCCAGGGCCATGCCCGGGGCGACATCGCCCCGCGCGAGAGCGGCGAGCGTTGTTTCGGCCACACCTTGACGGTGGAGCGCGATCTCCGTCGAGAACACAGCCGCAATCAGCCAGGACAACTGGCTCGGCAGCACGTCGACACCGAGCTTTAGCAGAATTGGCAATGTCGGCGTCCGAGTCTCAGCGCTCCAGGCCGACAAGAGCGCGCGCGACAGCAGGGCCGTCCCCAACACGCTCGCAAGCGATACGCCCGCAAACTCGAGCAGCGCGCTGCTCGCGCTGCCCGGCAGCCCAGCGACTCGCGCCACGAACCCGGCGGGAAACACGACGGCCAACGCGGCGAGTGCAGCGCTCGGCAGCCGCCAGCGCCGATTCGAGCGAAGCTCAGCGCCTACCCACGCCGCCGCCAACAACAGCGAAACGCCAAGCGTCGCGGCGATGCGGCTCACACTTGCCAGGGCCGCCCCCCAGGGAATGCCGAGTCCGGCAGTGGGTTCGCGCAGCGCTACCAATTGGCGCGCGAACCAAGCGCCATAGCGGGTCTGCGTGAACATCGCGACCAGACGCAACGGGCCGTCGAGCGTGGAAAAATCAGCGGCCTGTTCTGCGGCGAAGCGGCGCCATTCGCGAACAGCGGCGTCCGCCTGTTGGACGCTCATGCTGCGCTCCACCGCCGGCCCGCGACCGGTGACGTGACAGAGGGCGAGCGTCAAGCGCTCGGCGCGCAGGACGTCGTCGCGAGTATGGGGTGTGCCGAGCGCTTGCAGCAGCTCTGACACCGCGTACGTGTCGAGCTGTACGAGGTCGTCGTAGCGGAGCGCACTGGATCGCTCCGCCAGACGACTCACCAATCGCCTCACCACTTGCGGTCGGAAGTCGAAGGCGCGGTCTTGCCAATAGCGGACCCAGAAACCCAGCGCCGCCTGCGGGCTCGCAAAGTCCTCGTCGTTGGCGATCCCCATGCGCCGCGCGAGCGGGTGCAGCGACAGCGCGACCCGCGCCCGCGCGCCGGGCGGGACCGTGTCGAGCGCGGGCAGAATGTGGGGCAGCGCCGCGCCACCGAGGCGCACGAGCTCCTGTTCAGCCTGCGCGTCCGGTCCCCGCGCGAGCCGCTGCAATAACCCGAGGGATAAGTCGTGAACGTTGCGCGGCGCGGCGTTGAAGTAGAGCGGGGTCCTCGCAGCGTCCGTGGCATCGCCCAGCCGAACCAACGCAGCGAGCGCAAAGGCCGAGGCGATGGCCAGCGTCAGGGCGACGGCGAGTAGCCGAGCGAGGACGCGGCGCACTCGGCCGCTCTATCGCAACAACAGGAAGCCCGCCACCGCCGCGAGCACCATCGCTCCGAGCACCATGAAGCCGACCAACGAAGGCGGAAACCCGGTGGTGGGGAGGTCGACGGGCTCGTCCATCGGCGCGTAGCTCGCGAGGGGAGGATTCGAGGGCGGACGCGCGGTCGGGGCGTCCGAGTTGGAGAGCATTTCCGGCGTGACCGCGTTCGCGAGCCCCACCATTGTATGACCCACGCGCAGCCGTTTGGCGTCGCGCTGCGCCTCGTCGCTGGGGGGCAGGGTCGTTGCACTGCCGGGT
>JAEUAF010000363.1 GCA_019695485.1 Sorangium sp. | reverse complement strand
ATCTTCGCGCTCGCGGCATCTTCGCGCTCGCGGCTCGCGGCTCGTTCACGCGCATGGCTCGCTCGCAAAAGTGACACTCGCGGGCGGGACCGCGGGCCCGCCGCCCTGGCAGTTTTGGATAGCCTTGCGCGATCCCGCACTCCGGCGTTCCACGCAGCCTGTCTCGTTACCGCGTAACTAGATTCCCGGGTCCTAGCGACGCGGAAAGAGTTGACGAGCACCCGCCCCGAGGGTGAATGCTTCTCGCCGCGCGCATAAAACGAGAAGTGAGACGGAGAAGCCGATGCAACCGAGGCGTGGCTTAGTCAGGGTAGCTGCGTTCTTTCTTGGAATGGGGCTGTTCCTTTTGCTCTCGAGCTGTGGCTCGGGAACGGGCGAACTATTCCATGGAGGCGGCGCATCAGGAGCGTCGAGTTCTCAAGGCGGTGACACCAGCCGGGGAGGCACGCTTTCCTCCGGCGGCGGGGTTGGTGGCAGCAGCGGGACCGCCGCCAACGCCGGCAACGGCTCCGGCGGGGTAGCTCCCTGCGCCGTAGGCCAGCGTTGCGGAGGCGTCTGCGTCGATACCCAGACCAGCGTCACCAATTGTGGTGCCTGCGACAACGCCTGCCCAGCCACGGCCGTCTGCGACAGTTCTCAATGTACCTGTCCGGGTGGCGCTACCGCCTGCGGCGCGCGTTGCGTCGATACCCAAACCAGTCTCACCAACTGCGGCGCGTGCAACACCGCCTGCCCGCCGCGCGCGACCTGCACGCTCGGCGAGTGCATTTGCCCGGATCCCGAGACCGCGTGCGGCGACCAGTGCGTCGACACTCAAACCAGCCTGAGCCACTGCGGCGTGTGCGACAATGCTTGCCCGCCGCGTGCGGTGTGTACCGCGGGCGAGTGCATCTGCCCCGATACGGAGACGATCTGCGACGGCAAGTGCGTCGACACGCAGACCAGCCTCGCCAACTGCGGGGTTTGCGACAACGCTTGCCCCGCCGGAGCCGCTTGCACGGCCGGTGAGTGCGTGTGTCCGAACGCCGGCACGATCTGCGGCGGCAAGTGCGTCGACACGCAGACCAGCCTCGATCACTGTGGAGCGTGCGATTCGCCGTGTCAGGGCGGTACCTGCGTCAAGGGCGAGTGCGTGTGCCCGACGGGCGAGGACAAGTGCAGCGGCAAGTGCGTCGATCTGCAGACCACCTTTGCCCACTGCGGCGATTGCGAGACCACCTGCCTCAACAATCAGATTTGCGCGGCTGGCGACTGCACCTGCGCCAAGGGCCAAACCGACTGTAGCAACACCTGCGCGGACCTCAGCAGCGACAAGGCGCACTGCGGCGACTGCGCGACCAGCTGCGAGAACAACAAGATCTGCAGCGCTGGCAAGTGCGCGTGCATGGCGAACCAAGTCGACTGCAGCGGCACCTGCGCCGATCTGAAGACTGACGAGGCGCATTGCGGCGACTGCGACACCGCCTGCACCGGCAATCAGCTGTGCATCAACGGGATGTGCGGATGTCCGACCGGTCAGACGCTGTGCGGCACCGGCTGCGTCGATCTGAACTCCGATCCTGCGCACTGCGCGAGCTGCACTCACGCCTGTCCGAGCGGTCAGTTCTGTACTGACGCCACCTGCCTGCGTTCTCCCTGCGACGGTATTTGCACTAACCCGGAGCAGGTGACGCTCGGCACGGACGGCTTCCGCGTCGAACCGCTCGGCACGGCGGCGCGCTGCCTCGAGGTGAAGGGCTACAACCCGACCGCGACCGACCCGCGCATCGTGTGCTGGCAGTTCGACTCGACGCGCACCCTGAAGGTCAACGGCGAGACGACCGCCTGTGTGGCTAACGACGGGGTCCCGCTCACGAAACAGCGCGCGGGCGGCTTCTGCATCCAAGTCGGGAGCGGCGGCCAGAGCTTCGCCGGGGTGCTGCTGCCGACGCTCTGATTTCCTGGGCGGCGGACTAGCGGAAGACGAGCCACATGCGACCGCCGTCGCCAACGGCAACGCAGAGTGAGCGCGCCGGGCGCACGGCGAGCCACTCGACCGCGCCTGGCGTGTAGACGCACAGCGCTTGCGTGCGCACATGGCAATCAGGGCTCACTCGATTCACGACTCCGCTCAGGTTGTTGCAGATCTCACTGGCGGCCTCGACCGCATCGGTCGACGCTTCTCCGCTTTCGATTTGCTCCCGAATTCCTGGCCCTGGAATACCGAGCAACGTTCCGCCAAGCTCTGCCGTGGCGCGTGTGTCGAGCACGAACGCCCCCACGGGGTTGGATTCGTCGTCGAGCAACGTCGACACGTAGAGACGATGCGCGGCTGTTTGCAGCTGCTGCAAGGGGTCCGTCGACACTTCGGCGCCCAGCGTGGAGCCGATCAGTTGCTCGAGACACTCGAAGAGCGCCTGCGGGGGCGGCATGTTCAAGCGCGCAAAGGGCTCGCGCGCAGCGTCGTCCGGCTTTTCCGCTGCGGCCGGGGCGTCGTCCGCGCGGCCTCCTGCCGAAACCGCGGCGGAGCCTTCGCTCGAGGCGGGCTCGACGAATTCGGCCGGCGGCGACTCGGAGCGAGCCCTCCCCAGGCGACGACCGAGGCTCACATTCTCCGCAATCGCCGGGGGTGCGCGCTCGGGGCCGCGCGAAACGACGACGCCGAGTGTCTGTTCGAAGTGGCGATGGCGCTCGAGCTCGGCCACGCGTTGCCGCAGACGCTGGTGTGACGCGCGCACCATCAAGAGCTCGGCGCGCATCTCGAGCACGAGCGCGCGCAAGGCATCGACGGAGTCATCGTCGGAATCGAGCGAGCCCGTGACTTCGACCGGAACCCACTCCCCGTGCTGCAGTCGAAAGCGACGCTCGCCGTACTCGTCGGCGCCACGCATGAGCGTCAATGCGCCCTGCATCAAGCGCGGATCCGTCGCCTCCAAATGCCGCAAGATCGCGTCCGCTCCAACCAAGCGGCGCGCGCGTGGACGAAGTACGTTGCGGTCCATCGCCACGAGCTCAGACGTCTCGAGGATCCAGCGCCCGTCGCGATACGCGAGCTGTCGACTGATATCCAAGCGATGGCCGGCGCTGCCCATTCTGCACGGGCGAATGCACGCGCCGGGCCAGCCGACGCAAGCCCGCTCTCGGCCTACATTTCGGCCCAAACCACGCAACTGCGAGGCGCCGGCCGCGCGCCCGTCCGGGAATTGGACATGCTCGTCCGAAATCCCGGACCTACACTGGGGCATGATGCAGCGGTCCGGTCCCTCTCGCTCCCCCCATTTCGGCTTCGATACCTGGCCCGCGCGCGGGCGCCTAGCGTGCGCAGCGCTGCTCGTCGCGGCATGCAGTGATCCGGCGCGAGTCACGCCTCGGGTCAACGAGTGTGTCGACGCACTGTTGTGCGAAGACTTCGAGAGCTACGCCGTCGGCGACACGCCGAGCGGCAGCTGGTCCACGCGCCAGAAGAGCGGCGCCGTGAGCGTCGACTCCAAACGCGCGCGTTCCGGCTCGCGCGCCGCGAAGTTGTCGACCGAAGCGGGCTCGGCCACGAAAACCGCAATGTTGCGCGTCGGCGCACCCGCCTTGCCGACGGCCGACAACGTCTTCTACGGGCGCCTGATGTTCTATCTCGAAGCCGCACCGACCGCCTCGGTGCACTGGACGCTCGTGCAAGCCGGCGGGCTCGTTCCTGGGCAGGATTACCACGCGCTCTATCGCTACGGCGGCCAACTGCCGATCACGAGTGGTCAAGACTTCGTGGGAAGTCAGTGGATGGCCAACTACGAGACCCCTGATTCCTACCAAGGCACCGGACCCTCCAGCGACTGCTGGTCTCACGCGAACGGACACGTCGTGCCAGTGGCCAAGTGGAGCTGCTTCGAATGGGAATTCGACGGGCCGAACAACCAAATGCGCGCCTGGCTCGACGGCACGGCGCTCGACGACCTCAGCGTCAGCAACACCGGCCAAGGCTGCGTGCACCAGGGTTCGGATTTTCCGTGGACCGCGCCGAATTTCGAGCAGCTCGACGTGGGCTGGGAATCGTATCAGGCCGATGATGCGCGCACGCTCTACCTCGATGACGTCGTCGTCGCGTCACATCCGATCGGCTGCCCGCACTAGGGGTCTGTCCCTGACTTCAGGTCCCCCCGTGCCCGTGCCCGTGCCCGTGCCCGTGCCCGTGCCCGGAAGGCGGAAATTGCTTTCCATCGGATGGCGCGCGTGCTCCATGGGAGAGTCGATGGTTCGACTCCACTTACGTGTGCCTGAACAACTCAGGGACACGCACTAGAAGACAAACGCCCCAGAACGTTCCGGGGCCCGATGGGGCGCCAGAACGTTACGGGGCTTTGCCCTGGTCTCTCCTGAACTTGCCTGTCTTCGTTAGCGCTCAGCCGGCCGTGCACATTCCAGCAGTGCAGGTGCCGTTGCAGCCGTCGCCGACGCCGCCCGTCACCGGACAACACGGCTCGCCGGGGTCGCCGCACTGCGAGCAAACGCTGTCGATGCAACCCGTCCCAGTGGCGGTGCAACGCCCTGCGCCAGCGCCGCCGCCCGCGGCCGGACAGCACGCCTCACCCTCACCGCCGCACGTGGTGCACTTCATCGCAATGCAGCCAAGTCCGGTGGTACACGCGGCGAGACCGGTGAGTGTGCAACATGCCTCACCCTCGTTGCCGCACATTGGGTCTTGGCAAGTGCCGCTGACGCAGGCCTCACCGGCCACCCGGCAGCGAGTGCCTCCCGCTGCGCAACACGGCTCGCCCGTCCCGCCGCACGCGGCACACATCGTGGCGTCGGTACAGACATTGCCCGCCGCGCAGCCGGCGCCGCCTCCCGTGCAACACGCCTGCCCCGCCGTTCCACAATCCGTGTGGCAAGTGCCGTTGCCGCCGCCGAGACACACACCTGCAGTGCAAGCGCGGCCCGCACAACACGGCTCATCTGCCCCACCGCAAGCGTCGCAGGTTTGCGCGTTGCCGGCGCCCGCACAAATCGACCCCGCACTGCAGTTGCCTCCGCAGCAGGCCTGCGTCGCTGCTCCACACGAAGCGCACTTGCCTGCGCTACAGCTCCCGTAGGCGTTGCCGCAACTCGTGCCCGACGCAATACACTGATTGCTGACACAGCAGGCTCCTCCGGTGCACGCGCCGTCACAGCACGCTTCGCCCGGACCGCCGCAGACCTGACAGCGCCCGGCTGCGCAGCGCGTGCCTGCGTCGCACGTATTACCGGAACAGCACGGCTCGCCTGGACCGCCACAAGGCCCGGCCGCGCCACCTTCGCCGCCTTGGCCGCCAGCGACACTTGCGCCGCCCGTCGAACTGGTCGCCCCACCTTTCGCGGTGGAGCCTCCGGAGCCCGTCTCTGCGCCGCCGGCACCCGCTTCAGCGGGGCCGCCTGCCGTCGCGGCAGCTCCGCCGCGTGAGGTCGTGACGCCGCCCGTGCCGGCAGCTTTGCCGCCCGCCGCGGTCGACGCACCGCCAGAGCTCATGCCGCCGGCTCCAGCCTTGCTGCTCGCCCCGCCGTTGGCGCTTCCCGAGTCACTTCTCCCACCGCAGGAGGCGGCCAAGGCGCTCGCTACGCCGACGAGAACGAGGCCGCCCCAGCGCACGGATTTCGGAATCGAAAATGCCTGTATTCTTTTTTGCATACGAGAAACCCTCATCGAGTGAGCGGCGAGAAAGCGCCACCGTGTTGATGACGTCTCCGCTCGAGGCTCGCGCCAGGCCAAACGCTTGATTTAATCCAGGCCGGGCTACGCCTGCGCGCGAACATTTTCGGGAGAGTGCTCGCGCAAACTTAAATGACCTGCGCGGACTTCGACTGTGCCGGACGCTTGAGCTCCGGGCTCTCCGCAATCGCCATCCCCACCAAGCGCACGCCTTCTGCAAAATGCTTGAGCCCGTTACGCACGAGCTCAGGGTGCGCTTCGCCGACGTCTGGATAGCCGCGTCCGGCGGCGTCGGGCAAAACCTTGCCCCAATTGGCAAATAGCCTACCCCACTCGCTCTTCAACGCGGTTTCGACCCTGTCTTTGCCGAAATACGGATACCAGAACAGATCGTGATAGGTGACGCTCGCCACGTACGCCCACGGCGCGAGCCACGTCTTCAAGGACCACTCAATCGGCTTCTTCAGCGGCCCCCAATAGATGCGGTGCTGATTGCGCGAGGCGAACGTCATTTCCTTGAAGGGGCCCTGGAAGTTCCAATTTGCGTTGGCAAGCTCCGGGTCGCCCACGATCTCGATATCGCGCGGGTCACCGACGCCAAGCCCGAGCTCGTGCGCCAAGCGCACGAATTTGAGATCACGCAGCGGGTCGAAACCCATCAGCTTCGCGGCGACGGCGTCGATTGCCACCTGGTCCGACGACGCCAAGAGCACGTTCTTCACATGGGGAATCATGCAGCGCGGGCCCGGCCCATCGCCAGCGAAGGTGCCATCCATCACCGCGAACACACCGCGATGGATGCGCTTCTGAATCATCAGCAAGTCGACCAGCGTCTCGTGAATGACCGGGTGCGTCCAATGCCGATGCTCATTCAAGAGCCCCCCAAAGGCATTCTTCATGGCGCCGGTCGTGGTCGTGAAGATGTGCGTCTTCACGGTCGGCAAGTGGATGATGTTCTCCCCGATGAAGCGCTTCGGAATGCGAAATCCCTTCGGATACACCTGATTGAGGCAAAGAAAGCGGTCCGCCAAGTCACCGACCGCGTCGCGCACGTCAATCCACTCTTCACCCTCGTAGAGGTGAACGTTGCGCAGCCCGTGGCGCTCGACCACATCGATCTGCTTGTTCTCGCGCTCCCCCAAGTGTGCGTCGATCACGACCGTTCGATTGTGGCAGGCGTGGATCAAATCCGGCCGATAGCCGTCCGCCTTCAACGACGAAATCACACCTTCGAGCTGCCAGGGCGTGGTCGACGAAGCCGGGTAGAAGAAGTGCCAGGAGATATTGACCTTGAGCGCCGTGTCCGCGCTCTTGTCGATGACCGCTTGATAATCCGCGAGGTTCATCACGCGCTGATAGTCTTCGAGAACCGTGGCGGGAGACGTGCGCACGAGCGCGACCTTTGCCTTAGTCATGCCGTGTTTGTTCCGCGAGGCGCGGGGCATGCCAAGGGGTCGCTGCGAACCTCCCCGGAAACTCCTCGAACACTGCACGCGCCTCTTCGGGCGGGACCGACACGGAACGAGCGCGATGGCCGGCGCCGCACAAGGCCACGCAAGCGTGCAATGCGCGCGGACTGCTTCTTTTTTTTGCGGCCACGAGGGGACGGGCGCGCCGTGCGACGAAGGGTGACATTGGGCAAAGGCAGCGCCGCGCATCGCGGGTCCGGTGCCGCGCGGGCCCGACGCTGTTTGGTGACGGCCCTGTCGGCTTGACGAACCTGCGAGCGGAGCTCAAAGTGTGGGCGTCTCGGTGCGAGGCGGAAAGCGAGGAACGAACCATGGAAGCCAAAAAACAAGCCGAATTCCGCTGCTCCGCCTCGCTAACTCGCAGCGGGCGATCGTCCCTGGCTTAGGTTGACTTTCCGTCATTCGTAACAGGACGAGTCACCGCTCGAGAGCAGGCGGAGCGTCGCGGAGAAATCCGGGCGATGTGGGACTGAACCGTTCTCTTCCCTCGCCCAGCGAATGGCACACCCAGCCCTTGGCCGCGCTCACGCTTGGCGCTGGCTGCTGCACTTGGGGCGCGCCGTTCGCTCACGCAACGCACGTTTCCATGCGCCGCAAGGCTTGTGGCCCGCTCAGC
>JAEUAF010000193.1 GCA_019695485.1 Sorangium sp. | reverse complement strand
CGAAGGCCGGCTTCGACGCATGGCGCGAGGGTTTTGCGATGCGTGATCCGCTCGGTGTGCTGGTCTCCGAGCAAGCGCACTACTCCGTGCAGCGTTCACTGCAGATCGCGGGTTTTGGGAGCGATGGGGTCGAAAGCGTGGCTGTCGACTCCGCGTTTCGGATGCGCCCCGAGCTGCTTCCGGAAGCGGCGCGGCGCCTGGCGGGGCGCGGGCGCCGCACCATCGCTGTCGTTGCGAGTGCGGGTTCCACCGCCACCGGCGCTTACGACCCACTCGAGCCGGTCGCCGAATTCTGTGATCGCGAGGGATTGTGGTTGCACGTCGACGGCGCGCACGGCGCAAGCGCGCTTTTGTCCTCCACGCTTCGCGGGCGGCTCGCGGGTGTCGAGCGCGCCGACAGCCTGCTTTGGGACGCGCACAAAATGCTGCTAATGCCCGCCCTGGTGACGGCGGTGCTGTTCAGGGACGGCGACGCTTCGTACCAGGCTTTCGCGCAGAAAGCTTCGTACCTATTCAACGGCGAGGACCCGCGCGCCGAGTGGTTCAATCTTGCCTCGCGAACGCTGGAGTGCACCAAGCGTTGGATGGTGTTGCCGCTCTACACGGCGCTCACGCGCTATGGCAGCGCCTTTTTTGGACGCTACGTGGAAGGGCAAGTCGAGCGCGCCGCGCGCTTCGCCGACGCTGTCTCAGCAGCGAGCGACTTCGAGCTCGCCGTGCGGCCGGAGTCCAATATCGTTTGCTTTCGTTACGTGGGGCAGCGCGCGCTAACGCCTGCGGAGCTCGATCACTTGCAAGGCCGGATTCGCGCTCAGATAGTGCGCTCGGGGCATTTCTACCTCGTGCAAACCACGCTGAACTCGCGCGTTTACCTGCGCACCACGATCATCAACCCGCTCACCACGGATGCCGATCTCGAGGCGCTGTTGAAGTTGATTCGTGAACAAGCCGCGGCGATCTGAACCGCGTCGGGCGCGAGTGCGTTCGGCGCTGCGAGCTCAGGCGACGGCGGCACGATCTGCGTTGCAGCGGGACGAACGGGCGCTCAACGGCCCATGCGGTAAAAGGTCGCGCCAGCCGCGCTGAGCGGTGTCGGCGCGTTTTTCGGCGACTTGCCGAGCGCCTCCACGGCCTCGGTGTCAACGTAGGTGCCCGCACCCCAGCCATCGCTGCCGTCGCTGCCGTGCGTTGCCGTCTCGGCGTAGAGCGCTCGGCGCAGGGGTTCGCTGGGACGCGTGGCGTGGGTCAGCCGATAGCCGCCGGTTTCTAGAATTTCCGGCAAAGGCGCGCTCTCGCTCAGCCAGCGCCCGCCGTGCGTGATCACGAAGGTTAGCGCGAACTCGTGCTGAGCCAACGCCTCTTTCACGCGCTTCAACCAGGCCATCGGGTCCATGGCTTGGTCGCCGTCCGCGATCTCGAAGTAGAGGGCGTGCCCCAAGTCGAGCACGCTCGTGCCGGTGCCGAGCGGCGCTTCTGCCGCCGCACCGAGCACCGCACTCCGGAATTCGCTGAAGCGATCGGCGAAGTCGACGGGGGAAAGCGCGTACTCGACGTCTTCGATGTCGTAGAAGGCGATCAGAATTCCAAATGCGTTTTCGTCGATCAGCATGGGGCGTGAAACGGAGCGAGCGAAGGCCGGCCTAGTTCAACCGCGCTTCTCGGGAAAGGACCCACTCGAGCGCGCCGACGGCGGCGGCCAGGAGGGGCGAGGTTCGATCGGTGGCTTACCCGCGCGTCGGCGAAGTTTGTTGATGTTGCGCATCACGATGGGTCGCGCGATAACCCAGCGCTCGAAGCGGCGCTTGCCCGGGAAATCGATGAGCAGCGCGCCGATCAGGATGGTGAGGATGGCTTGGCCCGGCAAAACCAGCATCAAGATACCGAGCAGCACCAAGAGCGCGCCGAGCAGATTGCGCAGCACGCGCCAGACGATGCGCAGCCGTCGCGTCGAACCTGACGATATGCCAAGTGAGAAGCGTTCGCGCCGCGAGAAGTAATCAGCCGGCAGGCGCGCCAAAAAATACGGCACACCGACGATGCTCGCCACGAACGTGACCACGCTGAAGATCGCGAGCACGATCAGTACGGGTGGCGACAGCAACGGCTGGAGCCAGTTCCGGAACCAATCCGGCAGCAGGCGTTCGACCCAGGCAGGCACTAACGTCTCTCTAGCGCCCCCGGCGCGCTGCGTGCACCGCCGCCAGCGCGGCGCGTGCCTTGTTTCGTGTTTCTTTGGCTTCGAGTTCCGGAACGCTGTCCGCGACGATGCCGGCGCCAGCGGTAACCTCGAAGCGGTCGCCGTTCATCACCACGGTACGAATGCAGATCGCGAGGTCGAGATCGCCGTTCGGCATGGCGTAGCCGAGCGCGCCACCGTACGCGCCGCGCGGCCGCGTCTCGAGCTCACGAATGATTTGCATGGCTCGCACCTTCGGCGCGCCGGTCAGCGTTCCCGCTGGAAATGTGGCGCGCACGACGTCCCAAGGCCCGAGCCCGTCGGCGAGCTGGCCTTCGACTTCGCTCACGATGTGCATGACGTGGCTATAGCGTTCAACTTGCATGTTGTGCAAAAGCTTCACGCTGCCGGTCTTCGAAACACGGCCGACATCGTTTCGCGCGAGGTCGATCAGCCTCACGTGCTCGGCGCGTTCCTTGGGGTCGGCGAGCATTTCTTTGGCAAGCTCGTCGTCTTCCTCGAGGTTGCGCCCGCGGCGGCGCGTGCCAGCGATCGGGCGTAGCGCGATGCGGCCGCCCTCGACGCGCACCAAGGTCTCGGGGCTCGCGCCCGCGATAGCGACCGGAGGGGCGCCGTCGCTCGCCGGCAACTCGAGCAGGTACATGTACGGTGCTGGCGAGAGCACGCGCAGCGCGCGGTAGACGTCGAACGGATCGGCGCCCATCGTCCGCGTCGAGAAGGTGCGCGCAGGCACGATCTGAAAGGCGTCCCCGGCCCGGATGTACTCTTTGGCGCGTTCCACGACCTTGCCGTAGTCCGCGTCGCTCACGCTGACCTCCACGTCTGCGGGCAGTGCCGCGGGATCGGGCGGGGCGATCGCGGGCAAGGCCGTGGCGCGCGCCAAATCGTGCTCGGCGCGGTCGAGTGCGGCCGGATCCTTGGCGGCGATGGTAGCCGTGTGGGTCAGATTATCGAACACTACGACCGTGGCGCCTTGCACGAGTCGCGCGAGCGGGCGTCGCTCGCTTTCGAGCTCCGGCCAAGAGTTGACCTTGGTCGCGTAGTGCACGATGTCGTAGGGAACGAGCCCGATTTGCGCCGACGCGAAGCGCGACGCGATGTCGCCCGGACCGGTGGCAATTTTCGGAAGCAGCTCCGCCAGGCGCGTGAACGGGTCGACGCCCGCTTCTGCGCGCAGTACGACCTCGGAAAGTGGTCGATAGCCGAGAATCGAGTAACGCCCCCAGCGCTCGCCCGGCACGACGCTTTCGAGCAGAAACGATCCGCGGCCCGCGTCTTGTCGCAGGACGCGATAGGCACCTACTGGAGTGATGCCATCCACGACCAAAGTCTTCGTCAACATGCGGCTATTCTCTTCGAGGGGTGGAGCGCTCCGAAACAGCGGGGCGCGCGTCCCGGTTCCGGTCTGGGCAGGCGGCGGGGAATGGCGTGGAACGGCGGGGAAGGGTCGAGCGGCATTCGCAGCGGTTCCGAGGCGTGTAAAGGACAGTAGCTCATTCTTCGCAGAGCGGGTTCGATGCTCATGACTTGCCGAATTCTCGCGCGAAGTGCTACCCGTGGGGCAGGTTTTGGCTCTATGGCTGGTCCTCGAAGCGTCTTCTGGAGCGTGGCTTTGGCCGCGATTGGGCTCGGCCCGGCCTGCAAAACGGCGGGCGAAGTTACGGTTCGGGATAGCGAGGGGCGCTCGTTCCTGCTGCGTTGTGCCCGCGAGCGCGGGGATTGTTCACTCAATCAGCAAGCCGGACCCCGGGCGCCGGGCACGACGCCCACGCTGCGCTCCGAGGGCCGCCTATTCGGGGTGTGCGACCGCAGCGGCGAGGAAGCTGCCCACCCAGCGGATTGCCGACCATTGCGCTGTGACGCCGATGCGGACTGCCCCGCGGCGTCCGGCGCCGCGTCGGGCACGTGCATTGACGCTCACTGTGTCGACCCCACGCACGAGGTGGTAGCGGCCGACTCGGTGATGCTGTGTCTGGCGGGCACCGGGCTCGGACATAGCTTGCCAGCACAAGTGGAGCGCTACGCGCTCGGCTTGAACTGCGGGACGCCGTGCCGCATCCCTGCCCCGTGCGCCAAGCGCTGAGCGCGCGCTGACCTCTCAACCCATGCCGGGAAGTTCGCGTTCGTAGAGGCGGTAGCGCTTGTAGACTTTGCCGCCCATGAATTTGATGGCCACGTTGACCGGAGCGTTGTCTTCCAGCGTCCAGGAGAGCTCGCCCCAGCGAATGCCGCAGCGTCGCCCGGCTTCGTTCATCTTTACGTAAAGATACGTGCTGAGGCCGGCGTACTTGCGCACCGCGCGGTGCTTGCGACGAATGCCTAGAATCGCCAGACGCGCGGTCTTCGGACCCACCACCTTGAGTCGCCACAAGAGCTTGGGCAGGCCGAGCGGCGCAAGTTTGCCGCCCAGATCGTGGATCAGCTCGTTCACGTTGGGTAGCGCAAGCGCGACGGCCGCGGGTTCTCCGTCGATCTCCGCGATGTAGGTAAGCTCGGGGATCACGATCAGCTTGAGCTCTTCGGCGAGCTTGGCGAGCTCGCGCTCACTGAAGGGAACGAACCCCCAATTGTCGGCCCAAGCGTCGTTGAACACGTCGACGATGGTGCGCACCTCGGCATCGAAGTTTTTCATGTCGCAGTGCCGCGCGCGCACCTCGGGCAGCTTATCGAGCTCGTCGTGGGCCTTGCGCGCGCGATTCGGCACATCACCCACCGTGTAGCGCCAGGCAAACACGTCCTTCAACTTGGCGAGCCCGGCATTCTCGATCAATGGGCCTTGGTAAGGGCGGTGGTGCGGCATCAACACCATCGGCGGCGTGTCGAAGCCCTCGACGAGACAGCCGATTTCCTCGTTGATGCCGAGCGAGATCGGTCCGCGCATGCGCTTCATGCCGCGCTCCGCGAGCCAGCTGGCGGCAGCGTCGAGCAGCGCGCGCGCGACCTCTTCGTCGTCGATGGTGTCGAAGAAACCGAAGAATCCAGCGTCGTCTTGGTGCCGCGCCAAGTGTTCGCGATCGATCTGCGCCGTACAGCGTCCGATGCACCAGCCGTTTCGATACGCCGTGAAAACGACGCCTTCCGCGTGATCGAAGAACGGGTTCTTCAGGCTCACTCGTTGCTTGATGTCGAGGTCCAGCGGGCGAACGTAGTTCGGGTCGCCGCGATACAGGTAGTCGACGACATTCAGAAAGTCGTCCATCCGCACGCCCACCGGGCTCTTCCGTATTTCGACCGTCATCGCGAAGTACGGTTAGCCCCGCTCACTCGGGCGCGTCAACCGCCCGTCCAAAGGAAGCGCCTCCAGGCGACCGGGTTTTCACTCGGTTCGCGCCAATGTGCGCAGATCTTCGCCTGGGCGATGCGCCCGCTCCCGCGAAGGGGTCGGTAAAGGTCGGCCTGAGGCTCCGCAGAGGCTCAGATCACGCCGTATTTCTTGCCGACCTTTTGCAGGGCTTCGAGGCCGCGGTCGAGGTGCTCGCGCGAGTGCGTCGCCATGTAGCTGGTGCGCAGCATCGCGCTCTTCGGCGGCACGCCGGGGGAGATGAAAGGGTTCGTGTAGATCCCGTACTCCTCCAGGAGATCGCGCCACATCATGATCGTGCGCAGATCCTGGCGGATGTAGATCGGAATCACGGCGGTCTGGGTGTGGCCGAGTTCGAAGCCCATCTTCAAGAGCTCGGTACGCATGTACGTGAAGTTCTCACGCAGTTTCTCGATGCGCCACGGCTCTTCCTGCATCACCTCGAAGGCGGCCATCGCTGCTGCGACGCTCGGAGGAGCCGCCGCCGCCGCGAACATGAAGCTTGGTGCGAAGTGACGAATGTAGTCGAGCACTTTGCGATCGCCCACCAGCCAGCCGCCGATGCTCGCCAGAGATTTCGAGAAAGTGCCGCCCATCAGATCGACGTCGTTCTCGACGCCGAAGTTGTGCGCGGTGCCGCGACCGCCGGGGCCGATCACACCGAGCGCGTGAGCGTCGTCCACGAACATGCGCGCGCCGTGCTTCTTGACCACGGGCACGAGCTCGTCGAGGCGCGCGATTTCGCCCTCGGCGCTGAACACGCCGTCGGTGATCACGAGCGCGCCCTCGCCCACGTCGAGCTTCTCCAGCGTCTTGTCGAGTGACTCGGCGTCGTTGTGGCGGTAGCGCACCAGGCGAGCGCCTGCCGACTGCCCGAGCCGCGCGCCGTCGTAGAGAGAAGCGTGGACATTGCGGTCGATCACCGCGACGCTGTATTTATTGCTCAGTAGCGCCGAGCACGTGGCCAGGTTCACCTGGTAGCCCGTGGTAAAGACGAGGGCGCTCTCTTTGCCGAACCACTTGGCGAGCTTGTCCTCGAACTCCTCGTGCAGCTTCATCGAGCCGTTCACGAGTCGCGAGCCAGTCATGCTGGTTCCGAAGCGATCGATGGCTGCCTTGGCGGCTTCGCGCACTTTCGGATGCGTGGTCAGGCCCAGGTAGTTGTTGGAGCCGAACATCACGACGCGGCGATCGTTGATGACCGCCTCGGGGCCGTCGTTCAGATCGAGCGGGCGGAAGAACGGGTAGATCCCCATCTTGCGCGCGTTGTCTGCGGCCATGAACTTCTGACACTTGTCGAGGATGTCGCGCCCGCCGATGCTGGCGAGACTGCTGCGCTCCTTGAGCGACTCGTCCATGTCGTGCGAACCGTTGCCCGTCATACGACCCGCCGAGCCGTTGGCGTGGCCGTTCGCGGCCGCGCTGCCGTTCACGGAGCCGTTGCCGTTGACGTGACCGTTGGTCTGCACCGCGACGTCATCGCCGCGACCGGTTTCAGTTCCGGCAATGCGTGCGTCGAGCGCGGGATCGATGGCGGGCAGCTCGTGCCCGTTCAGCAACACGTGCCAGGCCGCCTTCATGCGCAGTCGCG
This sequence comes from Sorangium sp., assembly GCA_019695485.1. Classification (GTDB taxonomy): domain Bacteria; phylum Myxococcota_A; class Polyangia; order Polyangiales; family Polyangiaceae; genus PMG-095. The sequence continues at coordinate 1,720 of JAEUAF010000193.1, read as the reverse complement.
CGTCCATCAAGCCTTCGGTCGCCTTCATCACGCGATCGTCGGTAACCCAACGCATGACGGATGGGCGGAGCAGGGCTCCTTTGCTCTTGTCGACGATTCGTTGCCTGAGTCCCATGGGAAGAGCTCCTCGGTCGCTCACCGTGCCCGCTGAGGGCGACGGGGCGCCCCGCGTGGGGTGCGGACCGCGGACTGAGCGACAACGGACGCTACGTTAGGCCCCGACTTCCGTCAACCTGGCCACTCATCTTCGAGTGGAGTGTCGAGCACGATCTCGTCGAGACACAACCCGGCGGGTGGCGCCGTCACGCCGAGTTCTCTCCGATCTTTCGAGAGCAGGGCGCGCGCGGTCGCGTCTTCTTTAATCCTCCCGCGCCCAACGTCAACCAGTGTTCCCGCAATGATACGCACCATTCGATAAAGGAACCGATCGCCTGCGACGATTATCTCCAAGATGCGATCGTCGGTACGCGCTCGCCGCAGTTCGACGCGAAAGAGTCGACGCACTGTCTCCTGTCGACTGTCAGCTGCGCCGCGGTAGGCGGCGAAGTCGTGCTCGCCAATCAGATGGCTCGCCGCGACTTGCATGCTGAGGTGGTTCAACCTCTCGTAGACTCGCCAGACACGCCCCTCGAGAAACGGATCGCGCACCGGACTTTCGAAAATCGAGTAGCGGTAGGTCTTCGAAACGACGTGGCCTCGGGGGTCGTAGCCCGCTTCGGCGCGGGCGGCGCCTACCACAGCCAGCTCCGAAGGCAAGTGGCGCGTGAGCCCCAACACCCAGCCCCGCGGGTTGATGTCCTTCTTCTCGGAATCGAAACTCACGATCTGACAGCGGGCGTGCACGCCGGAGTCGGTGCGGCTCGTTCCGCGCAGAAGGGAGGCTTTCGGGTCGAGCGCCCAGATCGCCCCCTGGAGTTCGCCCGCCACGCTGCGCGCGTTGGCTTGCAGCGCGTACCCCGCAAAGGGTCCGCCGTCGTAGGCGAGCTTGAGCACGACGCCGACAGTCATCGGCGCTCTGCTCCGCGGGGCCACACGCTGCGCTGGTCGAGCGCCGCGCGCGCGAGCCCTACTTGCCGCTCGCGCCCGCTTCGAGCCGACGGGCAGTGTCAGGCAGTTTTTCGCCGCCAAGAGCGCGGCACGCGCGTTCGCGCGGGCCGTTGCGTCGTTGATATCGTAGAGGGGCAGCGGAGGGCAGGTCGTAGTCGACGGCGTGCTGCCATCGGAACTGCAGCCCCACGCGCTCGCCAGAGCGGCGAGCGCGACTACGGACCAGACGACGGCGGCGCGGCTCATCACTTCTTCGGTTCGAATCTGAGCGGAACACTGGCGTCGACGCAACCCCCTTTTGGAGCGGGGAAGCTCGTGGTGCGGAACATTTGGGCGACACAGTTGCCGACCCCGGGATCGAGCTCGTTCTGGGTCACGTTTGCGCTGCAGACTGAGCCGGAAGGCCCGATTCTCAAACTGACGACCATGCGCCCTTGCAGCATGGTGTTGGTGCGTAAGGCCCGCTCGTAACAGCTGCGCGCTTGCGCGCCGCGGCCGGCGAGCACTGAGCGAAGGCTCGGGGGCGGTTCGCCTTTGCACTCACCTGCGCACCCGCCGCCACCGCTGCTCACGATGTGCTTGGCGGTAGGCTTCTGGTCCGCTCCGGCGTCCTTGATCTCTTCTGGAGGCGGAGGCGGAGGAGGTGCTTCCTCCAAGGCGGGTGGGGCGGCGG
>JAEUAF010000165.1 GCA_019695485.1 Sorangium sp. | reverse complement strand
GGTTTGTCTCGAAAGTCGGGCCGCCGAAGAAACCGCCCAGGGGGTCCCGCGTAGGGGTGGCTACGAGGTCGGCGTGGGTCGCCGGACACGCGGTCGCCGCGAGTGGCGCCGAGAATGGAGATCATCGTGACTTTGAACACCCTGTTCGAAACCGCGCGGCTACGCGCCGCCCTGATGTTGAAGAAGAGCGACTGGTTCGCGCCCCTGCTCTCGCGTGTGACGCTGGGCGTGCTCTTCATGAGCACCGGTTGGGGCAAGGTTCACAGCCTCGACAAGGTGAGCGCATTCTTCGCCGAGCTTCACATCCCGGCGCCGGCCTTTCAGGCGACGATGGTGTCGTACGTCGAGCTGATTGGCGGAGCGCTGCTGCTAGTCGGTCTGTTGGCGCGCGTCGCGGCTGTTCCGCTGCTGGTCTCGATGGCCGTCGCGATCCTCACTGCCAAGCGCGATGAGGTGGGCGGCATGGCCGACCTGTTCGGCCTGGTGGAGTGGACCTACTTGGTGCTGCTTGCCTGGGTCGCCTTAGCAGGTGCGGGGCGCGCGTCACTCGATCATCTGCTGTTTCGCGCGAAACCGTCCAAGTCTTCCCCCGTAGGGCAGGAGCGCACGTTGAAGGCACAAGCGGCCTGAACGCTCTCGCTCGCACAAGAATCGTAAAATCACCGTATCCAGGTCAAGGAGCATAAGAAAATGAAATCGAATCTGTTGGCAGCTGCAATCTCGGGCATCGTCGTTGGCATGAGTGGGCTCGCCCAGGCGGCACCCAAGCACGGGAGTTCGGTGAGCATCGACACCGGCGCTCAGACGCTCGACGACAAGGGCAAGAGTGGCGAAAAGCACGCCTGCAAGGGCCAGAACGGCTGCAAGGGGCAAGGCGGCTGCAAGACCGAAAAGCACGCCTGCAAAGGCCAGAACGCCTGCAAGGGACAGGGCGGCTGCAAGGGTTGAAAAGCCATCGAACAGGCAGTCGCGGAACCCCCGTGGCTGCCTGTGTCGCGCTCGTAGTCGGCGTCTCGTTCGACGCGGTGGTAGAAGAAAGCGCAAGGTCGAGTCGGAACATGGATCAGTCGCAGCGTTTCGAGAATTTGGGAATCGGCCTCGGGCTCCGCACCACGCACTACGCGCACATCCTCGAGCAGCAGCCCGCCGTGGATTGGTTCGAGGTGCTGAGCGAAAACTACCTCTACACGCAGGGGCGCCCGCTCTACTTCCTCGACCGCGTGGCTGAGCGCTATCCGCTGGTCTTGCACGGCGTGTCGCTGTCGATCGGATCGACGGACGAACTCGACTTCGAGTACCTGACGGAGCTAAAGAAGTTGAAAGAGCGCTGCAAGGCGCGCTGGGTCTCCGATCATCTGTGCTGGACAGGCGTGATGGGACGGAACACCCACGACCTCTTGCCGATGCCGTTCAGCGAGGAGGCGCTCAGGCATACGGCGGCCAGGATCCGACGCGTGCAGGACTTTCTGGGTGCCCCCTTGGTGCTCGAAAATCCGTCGTCTTACGCCGAATTCGCCGGCTCGACGCTGAGTGAAGCCGACTTCATCGCGGCGCTGCTCGCTGAAACGGACGCCAGGCTCTTGCTCGACGTGAACAATGTCTACGTGACCGCCTACAACCACGGCTTCGACGCCGTCGACTATCTGCGGCGCTTGCCGATGGAGCGCGTGGTGCAGTTCCACGTCGCTGGCCACACCAATCACGGGACGCACATCATCGACACTCACATCGGACCTGTCGCGGATCCGGTCTGGGAACTCCTGAAGATCTCGCACGAACTCGGGGCACGCGCCTCCGTCTTGCTCGAGTGGGACGCCGAAATCCCCGCCTTCGAGGTGGCTCACGCGGAGGCCTTGCGCGCCCGCGAGTTCATCGACGCTACCTGCTTGGTGGGTGCCGCGTGACTCGCTCTCTTGAGGCTGCGGGTGCAGCCAGCGGCGCTGCAAGCTTGCCGAGTTTGAACTCACTCCAGGCTTGGTTTCAGAGCGTGAGCACACACCCCGTCAGCGTGAGCGACGGCATCCGCGAGTCGAAGTTTGGAAGCGCGGTCCGCGTCGAGTCCGACGCCGAGCTGCCGCGCCTCATCACGGCGGGTCCCCGCATGTCCGCTGGCGAGCGCATGGAGATCTACCGCGCAAGCTTCGCCGCGCGCCTGGTCGAATGCCTCGCGGACGACTACCCTGCGCTCGCGTACGCCGTCGGAGAAGAGGCCTTTTCGGTGCTGGCGCGCGCGTATGTCGTCGCTCACCCGCCGCGCGAAAAAACGCTCAACTACTACGGGCAAAAGTTCGCGGAGTTTTGCTTGGCCGCGCCCCACCTTGAATCCGATGCGCCTCAGCCCAGCCCGAGTTTCTTGGCGGATCTGGCTCGGCTCGAATGGGCCCTCGTCGAGGCGCTGCACGCAGCGGGCGCGCCGCCCTTGAACGCGGAGGATCTGGCCCGCATGACCCCCGAACAGTGGCCCATGGCGCGCTTCCTTCTGAATCCGACGCTGCGCCTGCTGGCACTCGATCACCCGGTGAATGCTTTCTTTCAGGCCTTCCGCGCGGAGCAGGCGCCGGCCATTCCTGCGGCGTCGCCGCTATGGGTCGCGGTCTACCGCAAGGACCACCGCTTGTGGCGCGTCGAGCTCGACCCCGCGCGCTTCGCCTTGCTCAGCGCGCTCGGGGAGGGAACGCCGCTCGGCGAAGCGCTCGAGCACGCTGCCGAGCATAGCGCGGTGGCTGAAGGCGAAGTCATGGCCTGGTTCGGGCAGTGGATCGCTGACGGATTCTTTACCGGCCTGCACTAGTCGAGGGCTGTCCCTGCATTGGGATCGCCGGCGCCTGCCCGTAAACCCGTGCCTTTGCGTGCCCGACGGTCCTTTGAGGAATCGTCGGGCCTTTTTGGGGTAGGCCACGTGGGGGCGGCGCCCGCGCGCGCAGCCGGGCTGACCGCTCCCAGCGCTGGTGTCGCGGGGTCGTTTGGACGCGGCATCCCACGTCATCGACACCGCGCGCTCGCGCTGTGGTGCTTCGTCGGGCAGGGCCCCTACGCCCACGACAATTCGTGGCCACGAGCCTGATCGCAGCCACCCCCACGAAATATCGTGGCCTCGTTGGCGCTCAGCGTTGCTCAGTGGATGCCAGAATAAGTAACTATTACAAGCGGTTAAGGTCAGTGGATGGGGTCCGCGCGCGGCTCGGCATACTGGTTGCTTAAGGCGACTCCGACATGTTGCGTATCACCCGCATCGAGGACGACCCTGCGACTTGCCACCTGCGAGTCGAGGGTCGAATCGTCGGCGCTTGGGTCGGTGTGCTGGAAGGCGAACTCGTCGCCCATGGCGGGGCGAGCCTGCGGCTCGATCTGTCGAGCGTCGACTTCGCCAGTCCTGAAGCGATTCGCGTGCTGCGCGCGGCGCTCGAGCGTGGGGCTCGTGTCCTCGCGTGTTCGCCGCTCGTTTCGAGTCTGTTGGGGAGAGCATCCTGATGAACACCGTGCAACCTGCGGCGGGAGCGACGCCGATCGAAGTCTCACCGAATCCTGTCGGAGGCTCCGCCGAGCTTGGTCCCTTGGACGAAGCCATGAGCCGCTACGCGGACGGCGACGAGACGGCCTTCGCGGAGGTCTTCCGCGGACTGTCGCCTCGCATTCAGTGCTTCTTGCAGCGCCTGAGCGGGCGCCGTGACGTCGCGGACGACCTGATGCAAGAGACGTTTCTGCGCATGCACCGCGCGCGCGGCTCGTTCGCGCGTGGCCGCAGCGTCGTGCCCTGGGCCTACGCGATCGCGCGCAACTGCTACATCGACCATACGCGCTCGCGCTCCAAACTGCGCCTCGCGAGCGGCGAGGGCGCCGAACTCGACGTGGCCGCCGGGCCCGAAGCTAGCGCAGAAGAAGCGGCATTTGCGCGTCGCAGCGCGCTCGTGGTGGAGCGCGTGCTGGCGGGGCTCACCGTCGCCCGGCGCGAAGCCTTCGTGCTCTTGCGCTACGAGGGGCTCAGCGTCGAAGCCGCGGCGCAGGTGCTCGGCATTTCCGAGGGCGCCGTCAAGCTGCGCGCCTTCCACGCCTACGAAGCCTTGCGCGCCGCGTTGCGAGAGGGAAATTCGTGATTGCATTGAAAGACGACGCGAGCGCTTGCGCCCACAGCGACTGGACTCAAGCTTGTTCAGCGCGTGTTCCAGAACTCAACGCCACCGCGGGTGCATCGTGACTAGCGAACCGAACGCCACAGACTTGCCCGAGTTCGACGACATCCCCGATCCCGTCGGCTCGCTCGGGGTGCGTGCGGCGCCGCGGCCTCCCGCGCTGAACGGGGAAGCTCTGCAGCGCAGCGCGACGCGCAACCGACGCGTCGCGGCGCTCATGCTCAGCGTGAGTTGGCTCGCCGCGCATCTCACCGTTTACGGGCTGCGCGCTGATCTGGCGAGCTTGCCGCCGCTCTATATCGCCGTGGAAATCGCGCTGCCGTTCGCGCTTGCCGCGGCATCGCTTGCGGTGGCGCTCGGCGTTGGCCGCTTGGGTCTCGGCCTCAGCATCGCGGCGCTGAGCGCGCTCGCGATCCTAGGCCCGCTCTCGTTCTGGCTGATGGCCGCGGGCGCTCCGCTGCCCCGCGTGCCCGAGGCCAATAGCGATTCTTGGCTAGGCGCGTTTGTTTGCATGGATATCACCCTGGCCTGGGCCGGAGTGCCCATTCTGTGCGCGGCGCTCAGCTTGCGTCGTGCGTTTCCGGTCGCGGCCGGCTTTCGTAGCGCGCTCGTTGGCGCCGCGTGCGGCCTGTTCGCTGGCGCCGTGATGAACCTACATTGCGCCAACGTCGACCGCTTCCACATGTTGCTCGGGCATGCGGTCCCGGTGCTGGTCGCCGTGCTCGTGGGTGCCTTCGTGCTGCGCCGCACCGCGCGTGCTTGATGCCCCCATCCGCCGCCGCTGCGCGGCGTCGACTTCCCCCCAATCGCGTGCTCGCTTCGCTGCGCGCGCTCAGGGGGAAGTCTCGCGCGCTATTGGCGTAGCTCGCAGGGATAGATGCTGCGTTCGGAGACCCACAGCGTCGTGCCTTCGGAAGCCGAGAGCGCCGGGTGCAGCAGCTTGATGGCGCGGAAGCCCTGCCGACGCTCGTGAACGAGGATGGGAATGGCGCTGGCCAGGGTGCCGATTTGGCGGCGGATGCCCCCGATTTCGGCGCTGAGCGCCGCGTTCCAGACACAGCGCGGTTTTGCCTCCGGCCCAAGTTCGGGCGCCGCCAGCGCGCGCGTTGGATCACTCGCTCCGAGCGGCTCGGTCGGTCCCCAAGGGGTGATCAAGTTCAGAGCTCCCCACTCGGAGGGCTCCCGCGTGGACGCAAGCGCCGAGCTCGGCACCCAACCCACCACCACGACCGCATCGAGCCAGTACGCAACGCGGCTCATGTTCCCGCGCGTCTCGAGCACCGCCACCGCATCCGGCTCGCTCGCGTCCTCGCCCGTCCGCGTGTCGAGCAATGCTACCACCGGGCCCCGTGGAGAGATCGAGAGTGGCACCGCCGCGCTCCCCAGCCACTGAGTTTCAAGAACGCTGTGTCGGCCGCCCACGACGCGCTCGGCGTCGAACTCCTCCACGTCGGTAGCGTCGAGCGTGAAGGCCTCGCAGGGCAGCTCTGCGCTCAGCGTGCCAGTCACCTGTAGGCGCCGATCGCGAGGCGGCGCGTAGGTGATGCGCTTGGCGGCGGCGCGAAGATATTCCACACGCGCTCCGGCCATCGCCCATAAGTAGCCCTGAAATAGCTGCGGTCGGCGCAAGTAGAGTTCCAATTCAGGCGCGAGAACCCGTGCTTGCAGCGCTAGTCCGGCAAGCTTCAGGCTCACGTGCGCGCCCTGCGCGGCGTCCCCCTTGGGGATCGAGACGGTGGCCTCGGCGCCCGCGTCGACGACCGCAAAGGCATCGCTATCAGCCGTCAGGTGGAGTGGGCCACTGAAGTCCGAAGTGACGAAGCGGCAGGCCACGGGTTCGGGCGCAGTGTCGACGGGTGTGTCCACGGCGGCGAAGCTCTCGTCCGGCGCTGCGTCGAGCGCGCGGTACGCGGCGGGGTCGAAGTCATCGAGCGGCATCGGATCGGCGAGTTCGACGGCTCTGGGAACGCTCAGCTCCGGCGCGGCGGGCGGCAACGCCGCTCGCTCGGAGCAAGCGAGGAGCCCCCCCGGCAAGAGCACCAGGGCCGCGATCGTGCCATGAACCAAGGCGGCCCTGCGTCGTGGGTTAGTATCCTTTGACATGCGCTTCCCGTTGCTTCGAGTCACCGCGGTGCTCCTGCTCGTGGGCGCTAGCGCGTCGCGGGCTAGGGCGGAGCTGCCGGAACCGTGCGTGCCGCAGCCCACACTCCCGCTGCCGAGCTGTGTACCAGCTCGGAATGCCACCGAGCACGCGGTTCTGACACTCGAGCGAGCGCGCGCTTGGCTCAAGGCCGGTCGAGGCGAAGAAAGCGTGGCATTGCTCGTCGCCGCGCTGCCGCAAATCGAGGCCAGCCCAGCGCTCGGTCTGGCCGTGCGGGCGCGGGCGCTGCTCGGTGAGGCTCGGCTCGAATCCGGTGACGGCGCGCAGGGCGCAGCGGATTTGGCGAGCGCGGCCGAGCGCTGGTCGAGTGCAGAGGCCCTCGACTGGATCCGCTCGCTGCCGAGCGGTGAATCGAGTCAGCTCGCCGTCCAGCAGGCAGCCGACGCTGCGGCGGGGGCCGTGCTGCGCCTGGCGGAGCTCGACCTCGAACGCCACCAATCACCCGCCCCTGTCTTTCGGCCGGTTATCCTGCCAGTCCGCGCGCGGCCTTCGCGTCTGCTCGCGCCCTCAGCGATTGGGCCTGCAGAGCGCGCGGCCATCCAGAGCAAGCAGCGCGCGGCCGTGGTGCGCTACGTCAACGAGCAGCTGGCGCCCTGGGTCGCTGTGCGCCGACGCGTGCTGGGGTCGCTGCAGCGTCGGTTCGAGCGGGTCTACTTGGTCCCGCCCGTGGCTTCGCCCTACTATCGAATTGCTGTCGCGGCGAGCGTCGGCGCGATGTGGGGCCGCTTCGTCGCGGAGCTTCGCGACGCCACTTCGCTCCACGACTACGACGCCCCCTACAACGAACTCGGGGAGTCGTACTACATGGACCCGCCGTGGGAGGGCGAGAAGTCGCTGGCACGGAGCGCCTTCGAAGAGTGCCTCGCACTCTCGAGACGCTACCGACTATTTTCGTCCTACACGCTCGCGTGTGAAACCTGGCTGGGGGACAACTTTCGCGGGGAGTACAGCCGGCTCGACGAGCTGATGCCGAGCCCCGATTGGCTCTCGAGCGGTTCAGCGGTTCGCCCGCGCCCAGCGCTGCTCGAATGAACGTCCGCGCGGACGTTCGGGAGGCGCCCGCGGACGTCCAGCGCACCCGCAACTCGCGTGAAAACCGCAGATCTCCGCGCACGCGCGTTGGCATGCTCCCTGCTCTTCGGCAGCGCATGACCGCTCGAACACTCACTCGTACAGGTATTGCGACCCTGATGGTTGCTGGACAGCTCTTGATGGGGACGCGCACCGCGTGGGCCGAAACGCCGACCGAGACCCCAAGTGACATCGTCGCCGCCAAGGATGCCGAGGCTGCGGTTGAAGTGCGCTCCGCCGGCGATCCGGTCACCGTCGCCGAGATCACGGGCCACGTCGTGGCCTCATCGGGAACGGTGGTGGTGCAGGGGGCTGCCTGGAAGGACATCTGTGTGTCGCCCTGTTCCTTCAAGTTGGATCCCGGGCTGCACGAGATCTTGGTGTACGGCGACGGCGTGGCCTCCGCGGTGCAGAAGTACGATCTCAAGGCCGGACAGCACGCTTTGTTGGTAAAGCCGGGCTCGTCCGCGCTCGAGACCGGAGGCGCCTACGTGACCGCCGCCGGCATTCTGACGACGCTGATGGGGGCCATGTTCTTGGTGCTCTTCACGGAAACGACGGAATATCACTGCGACGTCGACCCGAGCTGCCCCGAAAGCACCACGCAGAGTGGCACGCGCAAGCTCGCTTTTCCTTTTCTGATCGGCGGGCTCGCAGGGACGGGCCTCGGCATCGGCATGTTCGTGGCGGGCCACACGACGCTTGGTCTGGACCCCGCCGGCTCGAGCGCTGGTAGCAAGACCGCGGGGCTTCGCGAGGCGCCACTCGGACTCACGTATCGCGGAGCACTGTGACGGCCTCGTCGCCCATTCAGGCGTAGCCCGCGACGGGCACGCCGAGCCGATGGCGCAAGTGCTCCCCCACGCGCAGCGCGTTGGCGATGATGGTGAGCGCGGGGTTCACGGCCGCGCTCGAGGGGAAAAAGCTAGCGTCAACGACGTAGAGGTTGTCGAGCTCGTGTGCCTTGCAGTTCACGTCGAGCACAGAGGTTCTCGGGTCGTGGCCAAATCGCAGCGTGCCATTTTGGTGCGCGACCCCTGCGAGCGGAATCCGATCACCGACGAAGAAGTTCCTGGAGAACAGCCCTTGGTGGCATTCGCCGCCGTGCACGTCGCATTTTTGCCGCTTCATCAGCTGCTTGAGCTTGGCCTGCAGGCGCGCGTGCCCCTCGAGGTTGTTCGGCGTATAGGCGAGGACCACGTTGCCGTCCGAGTCGAGCGTCACTCGATTTTCCGGGTCCGGCAGATCCTCCGAAGTGAGCCAGAAATCTAGCGAATGCTTGGCCATCAGTTCGAGCGTCCAACCTGGGGCGATCGCGGGCGCTCCGGCCTTCAACGCATAAAGGTCGAGCTTACCCACGAACGAGATGTGACCCATCGGATATGGGAAGTCATCCGAGCCGAAGTAAAAGTCGTTGATGGCGAGCGTCTTCTGGAACACGGTTGGGTTCGGACAGCGTGATAGCGCGATGACGACGGAGTTCGTATGACCCATGTAGTGGCGCCCCACCATGTCGGAGCCGTTGGCCAGGCCGCGCGGATGCCGGGCGTTCGCTGAGCGCAACAAGAGCGCTGCGGAATTGATGGCGCCAGCCGACACCACGACGATGTCCGCCGAGTAGCGCTCGAGCTCGCCGTCGCGCTCGACGATCACGCTTTTCACGCTGCGGCCGCTGGCGTCGGTCTCGAGTCGCGTGGCGCGGGCGCGCGTCAGCAGCTCCACGTTCGGGTACTTGAGCGCGGGGTCCACGGCGCAGACCTGAGCGTCCGCCTTGGCTCTCACCAAACACGGGAACCCGTCGCAGGTGCTGCAGCGAATGCAGGGGCTCTTTTCCGGAGCCGACTCGTTCAACATCACGCCGAGCGGTACATGGAAGGGGTTCAGGCCAGAGCTTTGCATGTCTTCATGAAGGGCTTGAAGGCGCGGCTCGTGGCTTACCACGGGGTAAGGATACTCGGCGCTCGCGGGCGGCTCGGTGGGGTCGACGCCACGCTGGCCGTGGACGTGATAGAGCCGCTCGGCGCGCGTGTAGTACGGCTCGAGCTCGTCATACGAGAGCGGCCAGGCTGGCGAAACGCCGCCGTGATGTTGGAGTTCGCCGAAGTCCTCTTTTCGCAGACGAAACAAGGCCGCGCCGTAGAATTTGGTGTTACCTCCCACGTAGTAGTTCGTGTGTGGGTGGAGGGCCTTGCCGTCCTTGTCGTGCCAAGTCTCTTTGGTGTTGTAACGAGCCTGCAGGTTTACCGCTTCGGAACTCCAGTTCTCCTTTTCACGAGGCACGTAGTCGCCTCGCTCGATCAGAAGAATGCGCTTGCCGGTGGGCGCGAGGGAGTAGGCGAGCGTGCCGCCGCCCGCGCCCGTGCCGATGATGATCACGTCGTAGTGGTTACTGGGAGCCATGGAGTTCGTCCTTCAACAAGGGGCCTCGGGGTGGTCGCGCGCTCGTGAGAAGCTCGCGGTAACGGCAGAGAAAGATGCAAGAATGCGCCCCCGAATGTTGCAGCTTGGCGCAGAACACCTGAGGCCTCGCGCTGAGCGCGAGGTAGGCGCGGGCGCCGAGCCACATGCCGAGCGGCGGAGCCAAGAAGTAGAGCCACAGGCCGTGGAAGTCGCCGGCGCCGAGCGCCGAACCCAGCGTGCGCGCAGGATTCATGCTCATGCCGGAGAAGGGCGCTTCGACCGTGATGAACAGCGCGATCAGCGCGCCCGCGGCCCACGGCGTCAAACGGTGGTGGCGCGGATGATTGGACATCGCGAGCACCACGCCCATCAAGATCCCAGAGATCGTGGCCTCTGCTCCAAAGGCGGCCAGGCTACCCGCGATGCCAGGCGTGGTCTTGGCGAAGGCCACGTTTGGATGAGAGAGCAGCGAGCCGAGCGCGCGTGACGACATCCACACGCCGAGCCAGCCGCCGACGAACTGCGCCGCGACGTAGAACAGGGCATCCCAAAGCGCGATCTTGCCAAGCCCAAGAAAGGTCAGCGTGAGCGCCGGATTCATGTGTGCCCCCGAGCGTTTCCCAATTCGCGACTCGATCAGCAGCACGGCCGTCGCTGCCATGGCCAGGCCGATCAAGGCTCGACGCAAGCGCGCGTCGCCCAAATGCGCGCGGACGGGCGAGGACGGGTGCTCGAACAGCACAGTGAAAGCGCACGCCGACAGCATGAACAGGCCGAGCAAGGCCCCCTCGATCACGTATTCAGGCCAGTGCAGCCGCAAGGCGGTGATCGCCGAGTATTCGGGGGGAGCAGGCGCCTGTGCCATGGCTTCGTGCTGCTGTACGAAGCCCGAGCGCGCGGGTTACGTCCCTGGATCTGACTTCTCGGCGATACCGACCCGACGGGGTCGCCTGTGTCAGCGCCCGCTGCCCGAGCGCTCGATGCCCAGGCGCTTCATGCGACTACGGGTCGTGCTCGGGCTGAGTGCGAGCAACTGCGCGGCGCCGTCGCTGCCCTCGATGACCCAGTTCGCCTGCTCGAGGGCGCCGAGAATGCGCTGTCGTTCAGCTTCGTCGGCGGGCGTAGCAGCGGCCATTGGCGCGGCGGCCTCGCTTGCCGTCGGGGCGGTT
>JAEUAF010000129.1 GCA_019695485.1 Sorangium sp. | reverse complement strand
CGCCGCGAAGTAGAGCGCCTTTTCGGCCAGGTTGTTGCGCCCCTTCCAGGCGCCGGCTGCCAGGGCAGCGCCAACCAGGGGGCCCAACAGCCACGCCACGAGCCCAATGCCGCCCTGGGGCCTCTTCATCGGTTCACGCGGCGAGAAGGGGTTACTGAACCCGTTGTCCGCCAGCGGATCCCAAGCCGCAAATTCACGCGAGCTCGTCGGCGCGACGTCCCCGCTGAGCTGAACGCGAAAGCCGTTCACGTTCTGCACCAAGTCATCGGCGCGCGCGCGATCGGTCACCGCGAATCGAAACTTCGCCCCGCCTTGAAATGAGAGCGACACGAACCGATCGCCCGCTGTCGCATCGGCGAGCTCGCGCACGGAATGCACCTCGAGCACGAGCCGGCGCGCGTCCACGACGCCCGACGGAAACAAGTAGACACCGGGCGCAAACGGCCAGCGACTGCGCTTTCGCTGCGTATGCCAAACGACTGCAAGGCACAGCCCCAGTAACGCACCGAGACCGGCGTACACCGCAAGCGCTTGCGGGGGCTGCAACGCATAGTGGCTCGTCAGATTTCCGAAACCGGTGCGTGCGACCACGCCGAGGAGAACGACGCACACTCCGGCGACGACGAGACACAGCGTCGAGATCAGTGGGAATGCCACGCGCCTGAAAGCGAGCGGCATCGGCGGCGCGGTCCCACGAGCAGCCGCCATAAAGCGCTCTTGGATGGGGCGTTCCAGACCGAAGAAATCGACACGCTGCATGCTGGCGGCACCATCTGACCGTCCGAACGGCGGCTCTCGAGCTATCACCCCGCTTCGGTCGGTGGCGATTCGAACCTTAGAACAAGTCGCCGACAGAAAGCACGGTCCCGCAGGAAGATAGGGGATTTCTGTCGGGCCGAGTGGGCGCAGCGGGCTCCGGCCCGCGCGCCGGGCCTCGATTACGATTTGCCCGTGCGACGCGCGTGGCACGCTCTCGGCGGAACTTGCATGGAACGCTACGACTATGTGGTGATAGGTGGTGGCTCAGGCGGACTTGCGTCGGCGCGCCGAGCCAGAAGCTACGGCGCGCGCGTGGCCTTGTTCGAACCCGAACCGCTCGGGGGCACCTGCGTGAATCGCGGCTGCGTCCCCAAGAAGATTTTGTGGAGCGGCGCCGAGCTCGCCGAGCGCCTGCCGGATCTGGAGGACTACGGACTCTGCGCCGACGCGCAGCGCCTCGACGTGAACTACGCCAAGCTGCGCGCCGCGAGCCGCGCATACGTGGCGCGACTGAACGACATCTACGCCAAGCGCGCCGCGGACGAGGGCGTCGAACTCATTCGAGATGTGGCGCATTTCGCAGCCGCGGGGCGCATCGCGAGTCGTGGCGGACGTGAGCTCGAGGCGCCTCACGTGCTGATCGCAACGGGCGCTGAACCGAGCATCCCGGCAGTGCCCGGGGCTGAGCTCGGCATCAGCTCGGACGGCTGGTTCTTGCGGGACGAGCTGCCAAAGCGTTTGTTGGTGCTGGGCGCGGGCTACATTGGCGTGGAACTTTCGGGGATCGCGCGCGCCCTCGGCTGCGAGGTGGTGCTCGCCTTCCGGGCAGACGCGCCCCTGGTACGCTTCGATCAACTATTGAGAGAGACGTTGAGCGCTGAGATGCGTCAGACTGGAGTCGAACTCGTCAGCGGCTTTCACCCGGCACACCTCAGCCGCAACGATGCGGGGCGAATCACGGCGGCCTCGGAAGACGGGCGCGTGCTCGAAGGGTTCGACTGCGTGCTGTGGGCCACTGGCCGACACGCAAACGTGCGCAGCGTCGGCCTCGAGGCGGCAGGCGTCGCGCTCGACGCGCAGGGCTTCATCGGCACCGATGCCTATCAGAACACCAACGTGCAGGGCATCTACGCGGTCGGTGACGTCGCGGGCCGCGCGGAGCTCACGCCGGTGGCGATCGCGGCTGGACGCAGGCTCGCGGATCGGCTGTTCGGCGGGGAGCCCGACGCACACCTCGACTACGAGAACATCCCGACTGTCGTGTTCAGTCATCCGCCGATCGGAACGGTCGGGATGAGCGAGGCGGTCGCACGCGCCCGCTACGGCGAGCAAGTGAAGACCTACGTGTCGCGCTTCACGAACCTCTACCACGGCGTCACGCGGCGCAAGCCCCGCACGGCCATGAAGCTCGTAACCTTGCTGCCCGATGAGCGGCTACTCGGCATCCACTCAATCGGGCTCGGCTCCGACGAGCTGATTCAAGGCTTCGCGGTGGCCCTGCGCATGGGCGCGCGCAAAGCCGATCTCGATCGCACCGTGGCCATCCACCCGACCGCAGCCGAGGAAATGGTCACGATGCGCTAGGCACCCGTTACCGCTACCCGACGGGCGCGGGCTCCTCGTTGTTGAGCTTCAGGTACACGTACGCGAGCGCGAGCGTGCCAATCGGCGCGGCTACCAAAAACACGCCGACGCAACAAGCAGCCGCGCCCAGCAGCGCCACACAAAACTGAAGGAACCCGAGCATGGCGAGGTTCGACTTGTGCCCCTGCGTGAGCTGCCAGCTTGCCTTGAGAGCGTCGACGCCGCTGAGCTCGCGGTCCACGATCAGGAGCGCGTAAAACTGGCATCCGATCGAGAAAATGATGCCCGGGACGACGCACGCCAAGCACCCCAAGAACAGCCCGAGCGAGAGTAAGAACTGTCCCACGAGCATGGCGGCGAAGCTCTTTCCGCCCGCGAAGACTTCGGCAAATTCCGGCTTTCTGCCGCGCGCCACGCTGAGCGCGAAGCGCATGATGCCGCCCAAGAAGAACGCCTGCGAAACCACCCCGACCGCGAAACTGACCGGCATCAGCACGAGTCCGAGCAAGGGCGCCTGCTGGGGATCCAGACCGCCCGAAGCTGTCATGAAGCCCTGCACGAAGCCGCGAACACCGCCGAGGATGATCTGCGGCAACTCCATCACCAAACCCGCGACCGCGAGCGGCAACGCGACGCCAGCGAAGTCCTTGGTCACCCAGGCCCAGCCGAAGCCAATGGCATCACCGGGCGCCCACTGAGCGGCGGGTCCGGGTGGGCCACCGCCTCCCGGCGAACCTGGATACCCGTACCCACCAGCACCTGGCGGCGGAGCAAAACCACCGGGCGGCCCGTATCCAGGCGGCGCTGCGCCGGGTGGACCGCCATAGCCACCACCGGGTGGGGCTCCGGGCGGGCCATAGCCTCCGGGCGGGGCTCCGGGAGGTGGCCCGTAACCACCCGGCGGCGAAC
>JAEUAF010000106.1 GCA_019695485.1 Sorangium sp. | reverse complement strand
CCTGCGCATATCAGTCCCCCTTGGCCCGCTTTGCCGTCTACCGGGGTGTGAAGCCGAGCGTGCGCGATATGGTCTTCAGTTGGCAGACGACGGGCGGCTTCTCGCCCATGAAGATTGACCTCGCCGGGCTCTCGAGTGTGGTCTCGCCGCAAGCCATCGTTGGGCTCGACCAAATGAACTGGCTCACCGTCGTGGACGGCGCGTCGCTCGGTCTCACGCTCGTGAGCCTCGACACCCTCGCGCCGCTGAGCCCGCCCCTCAACTAGTTCGAGCTCGCCCGCCATGAGCGCCCGCGCGACGCCCGTCATGCAGCAGCACGCGGCGGCTAAGCGCGCCTATCCGGACGCGATCGTCTTCTTTCGGCTGGGCGACTTCTACGAGATGTTCGGCGAGGACGCGCTGGTCGCATCGCGTCTACTCGACTTGACGCTGACCAGCCGAAACCGCGGCAAGCCGGATGAGATCCCGATGTGTGGCGTGCCGCACCACGCAGCGCACGGCTACATTGCGCGGCTACTCGAGCTCGGCAACAAGGTCGCGATCTGCGAGCAGATGGCCGACCCCTCGAAAGTGAAGGGCATCGTCCCGCGCGAGGTCGTTCGCGTCGTCACGCCGGGCCTCATCACCGACGCGGATCACCTCGAAGCCTCGACGAACAATTTTCTAGCGGCTGCCGAAGTTGGCAACGGAAGCATGGGCCTTTCGCTGCTCGACCTCTCGACCGGCGAATTGAGCGCCGCGGAGGCCGCGGATTTGACGGCGCTGCTGGCGGCGTTGTCGCGCGCGCGCCCGCGCGAAGTTCTGCTGGGATTCGCGGCAGATGTCGCGGACGACGAGCGAGCTCAGGCGATGCACGCGCTCCGGCTCTCGACTCCGTCGCCGCTGCGCGAAGACCCAGGTTTGAGCGATGCGGAACTCGAGGCGGCGCTCGGCGGTCTGATCGACGAAGCGCGTGCGCTCGGCCCCGCCGCGACCTGTGCGCTCGGGCGCGCGCTGCGCTTTGCCAAGGCCTGCAATCCTGGCGTCGAACTGCCGGTTCGGCGTGTGGCGCGTTGGGACCCGTCGGACAGCATGCTGATCGACGCCACCGCGCAGGCGCACCTCGAGCTCGTCGACTCGGCCGCGGGCAAAGACGCGACGTTGCTGCACGCGATCGACGCCACGCGCACGCCGCCTGGCGCTCGTCTACTGCGTCGACGACTGCTCTCGCCGCTGCTCGACATCGAGCGCATTCGCCGCCGACTCGATCTGCTCGAATTGTTCCTGGTGCACTCTGGCTTGCGCGCCGAGCTGACTGGGTTGCTCGCTGAGGTGGGCGACTTGGAGCGACTCGCGATGCGCGCTTCGCTCGGGCAAGCTACGCCTCGCGATCTCGGGGGTCTCCGCGATGGGCTCGACGCGGCCGCTCGGGCCGTCACGCTGCTCTCGACTCTCGACGACCCGCTGTCGCGCGAGATCCTAGGCCTCAGCGGAGAGGCGCCGGACGTCGTGGCGGACGTCCGTGACGCGCTCGCGCAAGCATTGGTGGAACGCCCGCCAGCGCTGGCCAAGGAGGGCGAGATCTTTCGCAGCGGCTTCGACCCCGAGCTCGACGAGCTCGACGAGCTGCGGAAGAGTGGCGCCGAGCGCATGGTCGAACTCGAAGCGCGCCTGCGCAAAGAGACGTCGATCTCGACGCTCAAGGTGCGTTATACGCGGGTTTTCGGCTGGTATATCGAGGTGAGCCGCGGCCAGGCGAGCAAAGTGCCGGAGGGGTTTCGGCGCAAGCAAACCGTGGCCAGCGGCGAGCGCTACACGACGCCGGAGCTCGACGAGCTTGCCGATCGCATCCTGCACGCCGAAGAGCGACACCGGGAACGCGAGCTCGATCTGTTGAAAGCGCTGGTCCTTAAGGCCGGGCAGGGCGGCGAACGCATTCGTCAGCTCGCGGCGCGCATCGCGCGCTGGGACGTCGCGCAGGGCTTGGCCGAGATCGCCCATCGTCACGACTACGCGCGCCCCACGGTCGACGACTCGGACGGTCTCACGCTGCGCGATGGCAGGCACCCCGTGGTCGAGCGCTCTGCGGCTGCGCTGCGTTTCGTGCCGAACGACACCGATCTGTCAATCGCTGGCAGTCACTTGTGGCTTTTGACCGGCCCGAATATGGCCGGCAAGAGCACCTTCTTGAGGCAAGTCGCGCTGCTCACGATTCTGGCTCAAATGGGCAGCTTCGTGCCTGCTCGCTCGGCGCGGATCGGCACGGTCGACCGCGTGCTGTCGCGCGTTGGCGCGAGCGACAATTTGTCCCGCGGTGAGAGCACGTTCATGGTCGAAATGCGCGAGACCGCCGAGATTCTGCGCAGCGCGACGCGGCGCTCGCTCGTGATTTTGGACGAAATCGGGCGCGGTACGAGCACGTTCGACGGCCTCAGTATTGCTTGGGCGGTGGCGGAGTATCTCGACGAAGCCATCGGCTGTCGCGCGCTCTTCGCCACGCACTATCATGAGCTCGTGGCGTTCGCTGACGGAAGCGTCCACGCCGACAACTACAGCGTGAGCGCTCGCGAAAACGCGGGTGACATCGTGTTCCTGCATCGCGTGACGCGGGGGGCCGCGAGTCGCAGCTACGGGGTCGCGGTGGCCAAGCTGGCGGGTTTGCCGGAGGCCGTACTGGCCCGAGCGCGCGCGATCCTCGCGATGCTCGAGAGTGAGCGCGGCGGCGAGCTCGCTGCGAGTCCAAGGACCAAGCTCGAAAAGCGGGACCAACTCTCGCTCTTCGCCCCTCGGCCGGCCACGCGCAGCGCCGAGCATGAGATCGCAGAAACGCTGCGTGCGCTGGACATCGATCGACTCACCGGTATCGAGGCGTTGACGCTGCTCGCCCGCTTGAAGCAACGTCTGTAACGCGCGGTCAGCCGGTTTCAGCGCGCGCCGCGCGTGCGTGGTGGTGGCGGGACCGCGTGGCGTCCGTCTTCCGGCCAGGAATGGCGCGGATAGCGGCGCATCAGCTCGCGGCGAATGCCGGGGTAGTGGCGCTCCCAAAACCCCGCCAGATCCGTGGTGACTTGTACCGCGCGCGCGTTCGGCGCCAGCAGGTGAAGCGTCACGGCCAGCTTGCCTTCGCAGAGGCGTGGCCCGTCAGCCATGCCGAAGAAGTCTTGCAAGCGCGACTCCATCCAGGGAGGCTTGCCGGGCTCGTAGTGGATCGGGACTTGCCGTCCTCCTGGCAGGCGCACTTGCTCCGGCGTGGCTTGCTCGAGCAGCCGGCACGCGGACGCGGGCAAGCGCGCGCCGAGCTTACTCACGGGATCGAGGGCGCGGAGCTCGGCAAAGCTCGTGAGGCCGTCGCACAGCTCGTGCCATTCGAGTTCGTTACTGTTCGCGAGTGCGGTCGCGAAGTCCGCCTTCGGGTAGTAACGACAGAGCAGCGCGACACGCTCCTTCCAGGTGGTGAGCGCGTCGCTGCGCAGGAACTCTTGGGCCCCGCGCGTGGCAAGCGCCTCGACGAGTACGCGGGTGGCCTCGGGCCCTGGTGCGGCCTGCGCGCGGCTCTCCTCGAGCACGAGGGCCCCGAACGTCATCCGACTCACGCGCTCGACGCGCTCGGCCTCTGCGTTGAAGCTATGGCTCTCTTCCAACGAGACGCGGTCGCTGAACAGATCGAGCAGCCACTCGCCGCGGATCGCGCTGGCGAGGCGCACGTTGGCTCCGCCCGATAGCGTGCGCGTGGTGCTCTCGTCGACGTCGACGGCGATCATGAGCTCCTCGCTCCTGACCACGCTGCTCGGCGAGAGCTTCGCGGTCGAGCCGTTTTGCAGGATCAAGTCGCTGCCACCTGGCTTTCGACGCCGCGCCGCTCGATCGGGAAACCCCGTCAAAAATGCCATCAAGAGCGCCTCCTCGCGGCGCTCCGGCGCAGGCGCCGCTGCGCCGGCTTTGGATGCGCGTGCAAGTTGTCGCTCTGCGCGCGCGACTGCGCTCACGCTACGCGCGTCGAGCCCGTGCGCTCGCAGTCGATGGGCATCGAATCCGAGCGAGCGCGCGAGCTCGAAGCTATCCACGAGCTCCAGCAAATCCGAAGGGCCCGTGGCTGTGTCTGCCGGGCCGCGCTGGCGGCCAAAATCGGTGCGCGTCGAGAGACGGATGTCGCGTTCACCAAGCAGCGCCGCGACCAGGCGAGTCTCTTCGGTCACGCCGCGGCGTTCGCCTTCGATCGCGATGCGCGCGAGCCGCGGGTGGAGCGGAAGCTCGAGCATGCGCCGTCCGATTGGCGTCAACACGCCTTGTTCGTCGAGCGCGCCGAGCAACCCGAGGAGCTCACGCCCAGCGTCGAGATGTGCGTTTGGTGGCGGCACCAGCCAACGCACCCCGCTCTGCAGGTCGAGGCCGCTGCCGTGCAGCACGAGCAACGTTTCAGCCAAATCCGCGCGCAGAATTTCGGGCGCGTCATGCTCCGGGCGTGCGCTGAAGTCGCCCTGCGTGTATAGGCGGAGCACTCGGCCGGGGCGAGTGCGTCCAGCGCGGCCCGCGCGCTGCGTAGATGAAGCACGGCTCACTTTGGCCGTTTTGAGCGACGGCAAGCCGCTCCACGGCGAGTGCGTGGCGACGCGCGCGAGCCCAGAGTCGACTACACCTGTGACGCCTTCGATGGTCACGCTCGATTCTGCGACGTTCGTCGATAGCACTACCTTGCGTTTCTGCGCGCGTTCGACGGCACGCACTTGGTCGGCGATCGGAAGGTCGCCATGCAGCGGCGCGAGGAACAGGTTCTGCTCTCGAGCGAGC
The DNA here is from genome assembly GCA_019695485.1 of Sorangium sp. Lineage (GTDB taxonomy): Bacteria > Myxococcota_A > Polyangia > Polyangiales > Polyangiaceae > PMG-095. The sequence continues at coordinate 83 of JAEUAF010000106.1, read as the reverse complement.
TCAGCGAGCGCCTCTTCCGCACGCCGGATCTCGGCCGCGCCCGGCAAGAAGACCAGAATGTCGCCGTCCGGGTCGGCGCGCAG
>JAEUAF010000075.1 GCA_019695485.1 Sorangium sp. | reverse complement strand
GAGCCGAACGTGTAGCCACTTTGGTCGACTGAGCAGCCCTCCGAGGCGAGACCGACGATCAACAGCACGACCCCGCGAGCCCACGTACTCAGCCACCATTTCATAGCTAACTTCACTCCAGTTCGAGCACCAACCCCACCCACTTCACTCACGGCAGCCTTATCTCAGAACGCTTCCGACGGAAAGGCGTTTCAGCGAATGGGGCGTCCCAATTTGGTCCACGCAGGCCCGAGCTGGCCCTTACGTCGGCGCTGGAAGCGCGAGCGACGTTCTCACAGCTAAACCGGACACGTTATTGGTTCAGCGCGAGCGCAGCTGCCACGACTTCGACGCACCAGCGAATCTCGGCCGCGCCGAGGCGCCTCAGCAGCGGCCTACACGCCGGTCGACCCATAGCCTCCCTCGCCGCGCGTCGTCCCTGACAGGGCCTCGACTTCGACGAGCGTCGCGCTCGCGACCGGGCAAATCACGAGTTGCGCAATACGCGCCAAGGGCTCGATGGTAAATGGATCTTGCCCGAGGTTTATCAGCATGACCCCGACCTCGCCGCGGTAGTCCGAGTCGATGGTGCCAGGCGAATTTACCATCCCGATGCCGTGCTTCAGGGCAAGACCCGAGCGGGGCCGCACTTGGCCTTCGAAGCCTTCCGGAATTTCGAAGCACAGGCCGCTCGGGATCAAGCGCCGTTCCCCGGGCAAGAGGGTGACGTTCCCGTCGAGCGCAGCTTCCAAATCCAAGCCGGCCGCCCCTGGCGTTTTGTAGCTGGGGATTGCGACGCGAATCGGCCCGGTGCGGGCTATGCGGATTGTGACGGGTATTGGGGAAAAGCTCATTGGTTTAGCCCGGCCGGCTCATGCTGCCGAGTTTGTGGCGCTGGAAGATATCGTCGGCCATCTGCGAGAGCTTCTTGGCTTCGCGCAAAATGTCGGCGTTGTGGCGGTAGTGTTGGGAGCCTTCGACGTAGCTCGAGAAGGCCCGATAGCTTTTCGCGACTTCGATTTCGTTGCCGATTTCCTGGCAAATCGCGATGGATCGCAGAAAATAGTCGACGGCTCGCACCTCGTGACCGTCGCCCCACGCGCCGGCACCGGTCACCTCTCCAAGGGTGCGAAGGGCCATCGCCAAGTGGGGCTTGCTGCGCACTTGGCCGAAGAGATCGACGCTGCGTTTGATGGACTCGCGGGCGCGCTTGAGCTCCCCGCGCGCCAAGTGCGCTTTGGCAAGGCCGCGCTTGGCCTCGGCGAGGTGGAGTTTGTCGCCGAGCTCGTCGCAGAGCTCCTCGGCTTGCGTCAGCACTTCCACGGCGCGGTCGGCATTGCCGAGCCTGAGATGCGCCGCACCCATGTTGGTCAGCACGACGGCGATGCGGTTGCGCTCGCCAATGTCCGTGGCAACGTCACGCGCTTCCTGGAAGAGACGAAGCGCTTGGTCGGGGTCGGCCTGGTCGAGTGCGAGCTCACCGAGGTCGTTGAGGCTCTCGACGATGCCGAGCGGGTCGTTCAGCTCGCGTCGAATCTTGAGGGCGCTTTCGAGGGCCTCGCGCGCTTCAGAGACTTGACCATGATCCCGCCAAACCAGGCCGATGTTGTTCAGGCTGAGGGCGATTGACCGGCCGTCGCCGTGGGTTTTGCGCATTTCGAGGGCGTGGCGCATGGCTTCGAGCGCGGCTTCGTACTCGCCGCGCATCCAGAGCAAGCGACCAATGTCGTCGTGGCAGCTTGCCACCCCACGCTGGTCGCCGGCGCTTTCGAAGAGCGAGAGCGCGGTTTCGAAGTGGCGTTGGGCGGGGCCGAGCGAGCCGGTGTCGCGATACACGCGCCCGATGCGGTTATGCGCCGCCCCGCCCTTCGACAGCAAGCCTAGGCGGTAGGCGATCCCCAGCATTTCGCGAAACAGCGCGAGCGCTTCGTCCGTTCGCCCGAGCAGCACCAGCACGTCGCCGTGGTTGTGGAGCGCGTCGATGCGACGGCGGGCATCGTCGTCACCCAGCAGATCGAGCCCTTTGCGATAGTATTCGTCGGCGCGTTTCGCTGCGAAGTGCTCGCGCGCGATGTTGCCCGACTCGATGTAAGTGAAGGCTGCCCGCGTGAGCGAGCCCGCATGCTCCAGGTGGCGCGCCAGCATGGCGCTGTATTCCTCCTGGTTTCTCACGCCGTCCTTTTGTGCCAGCCAATCGGCGATGGTCTGGTGGTAGCGACGTGCCGCGGGCTGCGAGGTGAGCTGGCTGATCGCTTCGCGCTGCAAGTTGTGTTTGAAGACGTATTCGACCTCGTTGGCGAACGCGCCGTCCGGCACTTTGAGCACGTAGTCGCGCGCCACCAGGTCGGACAGCGTGTTTTCGGCGGCGCCGATGTCGTCCATCCCGCTCTCGCTCCAGAGCTCGGGTGGTTCGCGATCGATGCGTCCGAGAGCGACCAGACCGCTCAGCCAAAACACGCTCCCCATCGCTGCGGCGTGTTCAAGCAAGCGGCGCTCCTGGGGCGCGAGCGCCGCTATTCGCACCTGGATCGCGTCTTCGACCGTGAGCGGCAGGCGCACGCTGGCCAGGCGATCGATGTCGACCCGCCATTCGTGCGGCGTCAGCGGGTCCGGGACGAGCACGCCGGCATCGCGGAACACGCGCACCATGTGCTCGAGCAAGCCGGGCGCCCCGCCAGCCAAGCTCACCGCCGCTTCGATCAGCCGCGGTGGCGGGCCGCCCTGACAGCGCGCCAAAAGCGCCTGCATGATCGCAATCGCATGATCTTCGTCGACGGGACCGACCTCGATCACGGTGTGGCGCGAGCCAGCGAGCTCGGCCCACTCGGTGTGCCTGCTCAGGAATTCAGGACGTGTCGAGCACAGCACGAGCAGCTTGCCCCGCAGATTCTCGACCAAGTACCCAAGCAGCTCGACCGAGTCTTCATCGGTGGCGTGGAGCGCATCGACCCACAAGCACACCGGGCTCTTGGCCGCGTCTGCCTCGAGAAAACTCCTGACCACGGCGCGCCGCAGGTGGCGCGCCTGCGACGGATCTTCGCCGACCGCGCGGGTCATGGGGCTCTCCGCGAACGCCAATCCCATGAGCTCGCCCAGGAAATAGCAGACGTCGCCCACGCGACGGTCGCCGAGCACGGCGCTCACCTGGCTATGCAGCGAGGTGCGAGCGCTATCTGAATCGAGCGCTTCCGCGAGGCCGAAGCGCGAGCGCAGCAGCCGAGCAAACATGCCGTAGGCAGTTGTTTGCGGTCCTGGCCGTCCCTCGTAGACCCGAGTGGGGAGCGCGCCGCGGCGGAGCTCCGAGACCACTTCTTCACTCAGGCGACGCTTCCCGATCCCGGTGGGTCCCACCAAAGTGACGATTCGGGCCCCGGCGCCTTCGACCACCTCGTGATACGCCCGGCGCAGCCGAGCGAGTTCCTCGTCGCGACCAATCAAGGGAACAACGGCCGTTGCAGGGGCCTCGGCGGGCATCACGGGCGCATCATGTCCCGGGAGCAGAGCTTCCCTCAAGGGCAGGCGCGTCACGGGCTGGGGTAACTATCGGCCGTCCGGAATGCCCATGCCGCACTGCGGCGCTGAACTCGCCACCGGCCGGAAACATCCTCGCGGGGGATTGTTGGAGCTCGACACCCCGCTTTTGCTACCCTCTGTCGTCTCGTGACTCTGCCCGAACGTACTCCTCCCCAGTCGACCAGTGCTGAGAAGCGCTCAGTCGGCAAGGGGCTCTTTACCAAATGTGTTGGCTGCGGAGCTGTCTCGACCGCCGAGGAGCTCAGCGCGAAGTGGAATGTATGTGTGAGCTGCGGCCACCATCACCCCATGCCGGCGCGCGACTGGCGGCGTCTGCTGCTCGACGATGCGCGGCTCGAGGTGTGGGACGAGCACATCTCCACGTCGGACCCGTTAAAATTCGAAGACGCAAGCCCGTACCCGGAGCGCATCCAGCGCGCCCGCCGCAATACGGGTGCCAAGGAGGCCATCGAGACCGGCGCCGCGCGCATCGACGGCAACCGGGTCGCCTACGGCTGTTTCATCTTTGGGTTCATGGGCGGCAGCATGGGCTCCGTCGTCGGCGAGCGCATCGCGCGACTCTTCGAGCGGGCGACCTCCGAGCGCATTCCCGTCGTGTTGCTGCACGCGTCTGGCGGCGCCCGCATGCAAGAAGGCATTTTGAGCCTGATGCAGATGGCCAAGACGGTGTCGGCGTTGCGACGTTTTCGCGAAGTTCGGAAGCCGTACTTGAGCGTGCTCCTTCACCCGACCACGGGTGGAGTTGCCGCGAGCACGGCGTTCCTCGGAGACGTGAACTTGGTCGAGCCGAACGCTACGGTGGGTTTCGCCGGGCCGCGCGTGATTGAAAGCACGCTGCGTACGACGCTTCCTGCCGGCTTCCAAACTGCAGAATTTCTTCTGGCCCACGGCATGGTCGACGACGTCGTGCCGCGACTCGAATTGAAGGCCACCCTGACAAAATTGATCGGTCACCTGGGGGGTGGCGTCACGTGACCATCGATCTCAAATCCACGCTCGAACGACTCTACGCGCTGATTCCACGCGGGAAGAAGCTGGGGCTCGAGCGCATGCAGGCGGCATGCGCTCGCTTCGGCAATCCCGAACGCTCATTTACGGCGGTTCACATCGCCGGCACGAACGGCAAAGGCACTGTCGCGGCCTTCGTGTCGTCGATGGGCCGCGCCGCCGGGTTGCGGATAGGTACCTACACCTCGCCGCACTTGCACCGCTTCGCGGAGCGTATCGCGATCAATGGCACGCCCATCGAGGACGACGTGTTGGTCTCGCTGCTCAACCGCGTGATGGACGCAGCACCGGACCTCACGTTCTTCGAAGTCGCCACAATGGCCGCCTTCCTGGGCTTCAAGGAAGCGCAGGTGCAGCTGGCCGTGCTCGAGGTGGGCCTGGGTGGGCGCCTCGATGCCACCAACGTGATTCCCCCACCGCGCGTGGCCGCGATCACGCGGATCGCGTTCGATCACATGGCCGAGCTTGGCGACAGCCTCGGCAAGATCGCCACCGAGAAGGCCGGCATCATCAAGCCGGGCTCCGCGGTCGTGATTGGCAAGTTACATCCGGACGCGCGCGCCGTCATCGAACAGCGGGTTGCTGAAACCGGCGCGCGTTTGGTACCGCTCGGAAGTCCCGAGCCGATTGCTGGCGCCCCCCTCGCCTATCCTCGCATCGCGCTGCTCGGTTCGAACCTGGCCGTCGCCGTGACGGTGGGCCGCGAGCTCGGCTGGGCTCCGGAGGTTCTCGCGCAGGGGGTCGAGAACACGGTTTGGCCCGGTCGCAATGAGCTGTTGCACCGAAACGGCCATGATTTGACCTTGCTCGACTGCGCGCACAATCCCGACGGCGCCGTTGCGCTGTCCCACGCACTCGACCCGACGGTGCTCGCGGAAATCGAGTCTCGCCGCGAGATCGCCCTGGTATTCGGCGCGTTGAACACCAAAAATTGGCGGGCCATGCTGCGCCGTCTCGAGCAAGTCGCGGGCCAGCGCATCTACGTGGCGCCGCCCCTCGCCAAGGCCGTCGACCCCAACGAGATGCTCCAGGTCTCGAGCGGCGAAGTCGCGACCAGCGTCGAGAGCGCCCTTTCGCGAGCGCGCGAATTGGTGGGCTCGAAGGGTGTCGTGGTGGTAGCCGGCTCGACCTTCCTCGTCGGCGCGGCGCGCGCTATCTTGCTGAATCTCCCGACTGATCCGCCCGTCGCCCTCTAGGGGCGCGGACGCACTCTGCTGGGCTCGCGGATTTGCGCGGGCAACGTTCGCTCCGCGGGGCCGCCTATTTGCCATGCCTTCATTCGACGTCGTCTCCAAAGTGGATTGGGCCGAGTTCGGTAACGCCCTGTTGCAGGCGCAGAAAGAAGTCGCGCAGCGCTTCGACTTTCGCGGCACCGACACCAGCATCGAGCGCACTGAAGCCGGTGTGCTGATTGAAGCCAACAGCGACGAGCGCGCCAAGGCCGCCCTCGCCGTGCTCGAAGAGAAGCTTATCCGCCGCAAAGTCAGCCTCAAGCATCTCGACCGGAAAGATCCGACGCGCGGCCCCAAAGGCTCGAGTCGCCTGGCCGTCGACGTCAAAGAAGGCATCGAGACCGAGAAGGCGAAGGAGCTCGTGAAGCTCCTGAAGAACTCCAAGCTCAAAGTTCAGGGCTCAATCCAGGAGGACAGCGTGCGCGTCAGCGGCAAGAAGAAAGACGATCTTCAGGCCGCCATCGAGTTTCTCAGGAACAACACCGAGAGTCTCGAGCTCGACCTCAGGTTCAATAACTTCCGCGATTGACCCGGCCCCGCGCGGCGAACTACCGTTCGGGTAAAAATCATGACTGAACGCAAGCTCTTCGGCACCGACGGCATCCGCGGGAAAGCCAACGTTGCGCCTATGACGCCAGAGCTCGCGCTGCGGCTCGGGCGGGCGCTCGCGCACGTGGCGGGGCGCGGCAAGCAGCGGCCCCCGCGCATCGTGATCGGTAAAGATACACGCCTTTCCGGTTACATGTTCGAGACCGCGATGGCCGCGGGGATCTGCGCCATGGGTGGGCGCGTGATGCTCTGCGGTCCGATTCCGACGCCCGCGGTCGCCAATCTCACGCAGAGCATGCGCGCCGATGCGGGCGTCGTGATCAGCGCCAGCCACAATCCCTTCGCCGACAACGGCATCAAGATCTTTGGCCCGGACGGCTACAAGCTGCCCGACGCGGAGGAGATCGACATCGAGCGCTTACTGCTCGACGGAAACCTCGATCAGCTCGGGAAGACCGGCGCAGAAGTGGGTCGCGCCGAAAAGATCCAAGACGCACGCGGGCGCTATGTCGTGTACGCGAAGAACACGTTCCCCAAGGAGCTGACGCTCGACGGCATCCGCGTCGTCGTGGATGCCGCGCACGGCGCTGCCTACCGCGTCGCCCCCGACGTGCTGCGTGAGCTCGGCGCGGACGTGATCGCGCTCGGTTGTCGCCCGAACGGCGTCAATATCAACCGCGCTTCGGGCGCGCTGCATCCGGAGCACGTGGCGCACGAAGTGAAGCGCATGCGCTGCAACGTGGGCATCGCGCTCGACGGCGACGCCGACCGCGTGATCTTCGTCGACGAAAAAGGGCAGATCGTGGACGGGGATGCGATCATGGCGCTCTGCGGGGTGCGCATGTTGCGCGAACGCCGGCTCGCCAAGCGCACGCTGGTCACGACCGTGATGAGCAACATGGGGCTCGAGCACGCCATCGCCGGCGCGGGCGGCAAGCTGGTCCGCACTTCAGTAGGAGACCGCTACGTCGTTGAAGCAATGCGACGCCATGGTTACACGCTCGGCGGTGAGCAGTCCGGTCACCTCGTCTTCGCCGAGCATGCGACGACTGGTGACGGCACCGTAGCCGCCCTGCAGGTGCTCGCCATCTTGCTTCGTGAGCAGAAACCGCTCAGCGAACTGGCAGCCTGCATGGAGCGCATGCCACAGGTTCTCGAAAGCCTCACGCTTCCGGCACGCCGTCCGCTCGATCAAATGTCCGGGCTGAGCCGCGTGATCGCGCAGGCGGAAAAGAAGCTCAGCAAGAGCGGGCGTGTCCTAGTGCGTTGGAGCGGCACCGAGCCGAAGCTTCGCCTAATGCTCGAAGGCCCGGATCCCAAGGTCCTCAGCACGTTGGTGGCCGAGATGGCGGCCGCCGCACGCAAAGACCTCGGCGCCAGCGCCTGACTCCGGCATAGGGTGGCGCCGCGCGCCCCTGCCACACCCACAAAAGACTCGTGGCCCCGAGCAGCTCTCGCCGCCGGGGCCACGCATCAACTCTCGACTTGAATCAGCCTGCGCCGACCGAGCCGCTTGCCGAGGCACTCGCCTTGACCGACACGTCGATCGAGACGGACGCCTTGGCCTGAGCCTCCAAGGATGCGCCGACGCACGCGCCGGCCTTCAATGCGCCCGTACCGCCAGCGGTGACGAGGCCCTTCACACCTTCGAGCGAGGCGCGCACGTTCGCGCCGATCCCGGAGATCTTGCTCTTCATGCCGACGCTCACCTTGAGCAGCGCGGGCAGGTTCTTCTCGAGAGCGCCCTTGAGCTTGGCCGCCGCCGCAGCGTCAGCCGAACCCTCGGCCTTCACGAGCACGTGACCGGGGGTGCACTCGAGCTTGCCTTTGACCTCTGCGTCGCAGTTGGCCTTGCACTCCGCGCTCATCTGGGGCGGCTTCACTTCGCCCGAGCACTTCGGCTCCTTGAACTCGACGCTGCAGCCGCCGGAGCAGGTGCCGGAGCACTCCGCCTTGGCTTTCATGGTGCAGCTGCCGCTGCACTCGCCCTTGCACTCACCGGAGCAATTGCCGGTGGCCTTGCCCTCGCACTTGCCATCACAAGTGCCGGCACACTTGGCCTTCGAGTCTTTGCCGTCGCACTTGCCCTTGCAGGTGCCGTCGCACTTGCCCGAGAAGTCAGCTTTGCACTCGCCGGTACAGCTCGCCGAGCAGCTGCCTTCGCACTTGCCGCCAGCTTCGACGGTGCACTCACCCTCGCACTTGCCCTCGCACTTGCCTTCGAGCTTGCCGCCCTCGCATTGGGCCTTGACGGAGCCGGGCTTCACGGTGGCGTCGCACTTTGCTGCGCAGTCCGCCATCACGTTCACCGACGCGGCACACTGGGGCGGCTTTGCCTCGACGACGATCTTGCCGCCGGCCTTGGCCTTGAGCTCGCCGATTGCCTTGACCGCTGCGTTGCATGCGGCCTCCGCCTTCTTGCCGGGACCGTCCTGCGCCGGCTTGAGGGCATCGTCGCCCACGCCGAGGTCCTTCGCGAGATTGGTGCACGCGGTCGTGACCTCTCCCTCGACATCCGCGGAGATCTTCTGCAGGTTTGCACCTGCCGACAGTGCAGCTTTCACCTTGCCTTCGAGCTCGCCTTGGAGCCCAAAGTTCGCACTCATGATCGCCGCTGCATCAGCGATATTGGCCGGACAGGCATTACCCGCGCCCGGAACGCCCGCGGGCGCTCCCGGAACATTCGGCATTGGTGCACCTGGCACCGCCCCGCATTCGGTCAGCAAGGCTGGCGCGGACACCACTAACATCCAAGCGAGAGCAACTCCCGTCTTATTACGACCTCGGGTCATCGGTTCGTTTCCTCCTAAGCGGCCACCCGGGCCGCAACCGGACGAGACCGTACACCCAAGTCGCGCGCTGAGAAAATGACTTCGGCCTCGCAATGCCGGCCGGTCGACCCAAAATCGGTCTAGGGGGCCTTCGATCGGCGTCGACTCGGGACGCGCGGTGGGGGCGTTTGCTCGACGAATGGCAGTTCCATCTGATCGATGGATACAGGCTTTCGAGCCGGACGGTGCCCCGCGCGAGTTAAAATTTCTTCCTCTCGCGCCAGGTCCGCCTCCATCACCTCTTGGTTATCGAGAGCGAAAGCCAGTGCGTCGAGGACCTTGGCCGCCGGGAGCTGCGGGTAGCGCTTGAAGATGCGCTCGACGCTGGCTCCGGAGTTGAAAAACGCCCACAGCCGGCGGACCGGGACGCGCGAGCCGACAACGTGAGGGCTGCCCCCGAGCACTTGTTCGTCGACGCGGACGTGAGGATGGGGAATCAGAACGATCGGGAGCTTCATGGCGGCGCTGCGCGAAGCTCCATTACAGCTCGGACCCGCTCCGCGCCGCAACTTCGACGTTCGTTGCGGGCCGATTCGAGCGAAATGTTTGGGGTTCGACGCCCGGCGCGAAGCCGCTCTCAGTTGGATCCCTGCTCGATCGCCCGCCGATGCTCCTCGAAGCTGTGACTGAAGCGGTGTTTGCCGTGACCATCGGCTACGAAGTAGAGAAAGTCATTCTCGGCCGGCGCGAGCACGGCCAAAATCGAGTCTTCTCCCGGGTTTCCGATCGGTCCCGGTGGCAAGCCGGCGTGCCGATACGTGTTGTAGGCATTGGCCGCATCTCGGAGCATGTCCGGCGTGACTCGTCCCGTAAAGCCGGTGCAGCTTGGAGCCTGCGCGGGGAACGCCAAGCATCCGTAGCTCGCTGTCGGATCGGACTGCAACATCCCGAGCGGGCGGAAGGTAGGATCGCTCAGGCGGTTAAGGAACACTCGCGCCACCAACGGTCGCTCTTCGGCGGCCTTGGCTTCGCGCTCTACCATCGACGCCAGGGTCAGCACCTCACGCTCACCCAGGTTCCGCTCTGCCTTCAGCCGCGCCAACGCTCCTTGGCTGCGACCATCCACGCGGTTGAGGCGTCTGCGCGTTTCGGCGGCCAACAACCGCAGGAGCTGAGCGGCGTCCGAGTCGATCGAAAAGTCGTAGGTCGCGGGGAACAGGTAGCCCTCGGCGTTCTGCCCAGAAATTCCGAGTTCAGTTAGCAACGCGGGGTTCATCACGCTGGCAAGGAACGCCGTTCGCGTGCAGATTTCCCGCTCTTCGAGGCGTTCGGCGATCTGAAAGGACGTGTAACCCTCGGGAATTGTCAGGCGAACCCGGGGGCGCGCTGGCATCCTTCCGATGCGTTGTACGAGTCGTCGTGGGGAGAGCTGTCCTCGCAACAGATGTGGCCCGGGAGCGACGTGGACGCCCGGCGCAAACCAGCCGAAATACGCACTGAAGAGCTGAGGGCTCGAGAGCAGACCCCGCTCGGCGAGCTCGGAGCCCACCTCCGACGCCGACTCTTGCCCCGTGAAGTCAACGACGACAGGGGTCGCCGCCCCAGGCCCATCGAGGGTCGCCCAGATCAGGATTGTCGCGGTCCCGCTCACGACCGCGGTCCCCAAAGCGATCAGAAGTCCGTAGAGCGCGGCGCGCAGGTGGCCACGCGGGTTCGGCTTCGAGCGCGGCGCTGCCGACGCTGGCGGGTTCGAGGAAGAGGGCTTCCTTCGGCTTCCGCGCTTTGAGCGCTTTTTCCGCGGCATCGCAGACTGGCTCACGCTCGAGGCCCTCGCTCCCGGTCGAGGAAGCTTTGCAGCAGCACCGCGGCAGCAGCGCTGTCGACGCGGGAGCGCTGATCGCGCTCGCTGAGCCCCTGGTCGCGCAAGCGCCCCTTGGCTTCCCGGGTCGTCAGCCATTCGTCGACGAGCACCACGCGCACGCCTGCTGCCTTCTTGAGGCGCGCGGCGAAGTCCCTCGCCTTGCGGGCGGAGGGGCCCTCCCGGCCGTCGAGTCTGCGCGGCAAGCCCACCACGAACACGCCGATCCCCTCCTCACGGGCGAGGTCGGTCAGCTGGAGCAGCACGCGGCCCGGATCGCGACCATCCAGGTGCGGGCGCGGATGGGCCAAAAGACCGATTTCGTCGGCGACGGCCAGGCCAACGCGCACAGTGCCGAAGTCGACCGCCGCAGCTCGCATGAGACCGCCCCGGTTTAGCACGGCGGGCGCAATTGCCGCTCGCGCCGCTTGACCCGACCCCTTCCACCGAGCATAAGCGGGGCGCGCGGCATCGGGCCGCGGCGTTCACCTCGGAAAACCCATGCAGTTTCGCCCGGTCAAGGGGATGAACGACATCCTCCCCGGAGACATCGAGCGCTGGCAGCGCCTGGAGAGTGTGTTTCGGCGCACGGCAGAGCTCCATGGTTACTCGGAAGTGCGCACTCCCGTGCTGGAAGCGTTGGAGCTTTTCGTACGGTCGACGGGCGAAACCACCGAGATCGTCGAAAAGCAGATGTTCGAGCTCGAGCGCAGCGGGGAGCGTCTCGCCCTGCGGCCCGAGGGCACGCCCGGAGCAGCACGCGCCTTCCTGGGCGCAAGCGTGCATGCCCGCGAACCGGTCACGCGCTGGTACTACATCGGGCCGATGTTTCGCGCCGAGCAGCCGCAGCGCGGCCGATACCGCCAATTTTACCAAGCAGGCTGCGAAATCTACGGTGACGCGGGCCCCATCGCCGACGCTGAGATGATCGACATGTTGGTCGGCATGCTCGGGTCGCTCGAAATCGGGTCACTCGAGGTGCGCATCAACTCACTGGGCGGCGCCGGCAGTCGCGCTCGCTACCGAGAAGCATTGCTAAGCCACCTGCGCCCTCAGGCGGCGAGCCTCAGCGAGCACGCGCAAAGGCGCCTCGAGGATAACCCGCTCCGCATTCTAGACTCCAAAGATCCGCGCGATCGTGAAGCCTCGAAAGGCGCGCCATCGATCCTCGACGTGCTCGAGCCCGAAGACCAGGCGCACTTTCAGGGCCTGAAGGACGCGCTGGATGCGCTCGGAACGCCGTACATCGTAGACGCGGGTTTGGTCCGCGGCCTGGATTACTACACGCGAACCCTGTTCGAGATCACCTCGAGCTCGGGCTCGCTCGGCTCGCAGAACGCTTTGCTCGGTGGCGGGCGCTACGACGGAATGCTCGCTGGGCTCGGCGGTCCCGATTTGCCGTCGATTGGTTTCGCGATGGGGCTCGAGCGCTTGTTGCTGGCCATGCCAGAAACTCCGCCCAGCAAACCCAAGCGTTGTTTCGTGGCGCCGATGGGCGAGCTCGCAGCTCAACGCGCGCTGTTGTTGGCGCGTGACCTGCGAGCCGCCGGTGCTGCCGTCGACGTGGACGGTCGTGGCGGTTCCTTGAAGAGCATGTTGCGACGGGCTGACGCACGGGGCGCGGCCCTTTGCCTCGTGCTCGGCGGGTCGGAGCTCGAACGTGGCGTCGTGCAGGTGAAGAATCTAGCGGCTCATAGCCAAACCGAGGTGGCCTTCTCGGACCTCGTCTCGCACGTGACAGCGGCGCTGATGGCGCACGAGGCGGCCAGTTGAGGGCATTTCGGTTGTTGGGCTCAGCAGTGAATGACTTTTGGAGCGCACCGCGCGCTGGCGGGGTGATCGCCTCGACACTCGCGCTTGCGCTGTTGTTCCTCGCGCAGCCCGCCTCCGCACAGGACCCCTTTGGCGGTGGCACCCCTGGTGGAGGGATGTTTCCGGGCGCGGCGCCGCCTGCGGCCGGTGGCCCACGTCGGGGTGCAGCTCCAAAGAAGAAGCAGCCGCCGCCGGGCACGCCGGAGATGCACGCGGCATCTGGGGCGAGCGAACAGCTCGTCGCGCCGGGCAGCGAACCCTCCCTGCCCGAAGATCCCCTCGAGCTGAAGAAGCCGGTGGTCGAGGGCATCGGCAGCGACGCCGATCCAGACCTCGAAGAGCGCGGCCGCTCGACGCACACCGAGCGCCGCTTTTACGGGCCGTACTACCAGGAGGACAGCGGCAAGTATCACTTCCGCCTGGCATTCCCGGTATGGGGCGAGCGCAGACAACCTTCTCGCCTCGATCCGAGCGTGACCGATCGCGCCTCGCTGTTCGGCATCTATTACAATCGGCGCAGCAACGAGCGCGCCGACGACGTCTTGTTCCCACTGATGTGGGACATGAAGAACAAGCAGACCAACGATCACACCACGATCGTCGGCCCCTTCGTGCACCGTGAGGCGCCGGGCGAACACGATAATTGGCTCGCACCGCTCTACTTCACTGGCAAGCGCAAGGACGGCGGCTACGCGCTGATCCCGCCGCTCCTCACGTACACGCACCACGACCGAGAGGGCGGCTTCAACCTGGTTGGGCCGATGTTTTGCTCGTGGAAGGGCGGGCCGAACTGCGACGCCCGCACCGCTCAGGACATCGACCTCGGGATCGCGCCGTTTTACTTCTACGGGCAAAACGCGCAGAGCAAATACGAAGTCATCCCGCCGCTCCTCCACTATTACAACTACGACGAGCGCACGCTCGGCTGGACCAACGTGTGGGGGCCGTACTACCGGCACCACTCGCAGAAGCGCGACTCGCTCCACGTTTTTCCGTTCTACTACAGCCTCTGGGGCCAGAACGAACGCCACACGACGGTGTTCCCGTTCTTCCACTACGGGCACAAGGACAAGGCGTGGCTGTTCGCGAACCCGTTGTTCCTGCTCGGTAAGGGAGACAACGGCGAGAGCACCTTCGTCACTTGGGGTTACGCGCGCTATCGCGGCCGCACCTCACTCGACATGGTGACGCCGCTCTACTGGCGCTATCAGGATCCGGATATCGGCCTCGACCAGCACCTCTTGTTCCCGTTCTATTATTCGCGCACGAGCCCGCGCGAATCGAGCCACGCCGTGTTCCCGTTCTTCGGGCGCTTCGAGCGCTTCGGCATCAGTCGCTCGACCTGGGTCACTCCCTTGTTCCAGCACACCGAGGACCTGCGCGGTTGGTCGACGAACATCTATCCGTTCGTGTTCACGGGCCGTGACGCAGCCAGCACGCACACCGTAATCGCGCCATTCTTCTGGGACTTCGCAAGTCCCAAAGGCCGCTCGACGGTTGGCTTTCCCTTCTACTGGCGCTTCAGCGACGATCGCGAAGTCTCCCAGCTCGTCGGAAACGTTTACTATCACGAGACGAAAGTCAGCGGCGGGCTCGACTGGCAGATCCACATATTCCCGGCGTTTTCGTACGGCGAGACACCGGACGGTCATTGGTGGAACATCCTGTACGGCCTTGCGGGTTACACTCGCCGAGGCGCCATGAGCCAAGTAAGAACTCTCTGGATCCCGATCACGCTGAGCGGAGCGGAGTAAATGCCCGCCATTCCGTCGAGCCTCAGAATCGCCAATCAGGCGACGCTGCTCGAACACTTGCTCGAGCGCAAAGCGGCGAGTCGGGCAGAACTCGCCAAGGCGACAGGCATGAGCCAGCCCACGGCGGGCAAGATCATCGACGACCTCGTGCACGCGGGCGTCGTGGAAGAGATCAAACCGATCGAAGTCGGACGTCAAAGCGTGGGGCGCCCGGGCAAGCAACTGCGTCTCGCCACCTCACGCCCGCGCTTCGTCGTGATCGAGCTGGGCGTCGAGTTGACGCGCTTGTCGGCCTTGCCCCCCGCCCCGCCCGAGGCCGAGCGTTGGGAAGTTCAGTTCAAGACCCCAAACACGGAGGCCGCTTGGCAGGAAAAGCTCTTCCAGAGCGCCGAGAAGATCGACGTCAAGCGCCCCTGGGCCGTGCTGCTCAGCGTGCCGGGCATCGTCGACGAACGAGCCAGCCGCGTCCTGCTTTCCCCGAACTTGCATTGGTCGGAGCACGCCGACCTCACCTGGGTTCTGCGCCAAGTCTGGCCGGCGCCGGTCGGCCTGGTTCAGGACGTGCGCGCCTTGGCGCTGGGTGAGCTTGGCGCTCGCCCCGACGGCGACGACTTCCTGATGATCAACATCGACGAGGGCGTCGGTGGCGCGTTGATGCTTGGGCGCCGACCTTATCAAGGCGCGCTGCCCATGAGTGGTGAGGTCGGGCACACGCCGATCCCCGGCAACACGCGCGCGTGCGGCTGCGGAGGTCGCGGCTGTCTCGAAACGCTCGCCTCGGAGCGCGGCCTGATTCAGAGTTTGCGGGAGCACTCCAAGAACCAAGCGGTCACCTTCGCGGACGTCGTGCGCTCGGCCCAAAACGAGCTTCCAAGCTGGATGCGCGCCACGTTCGACGCGGTCGCGATGTGCGTCAGCGCCGGGCTCAACCTCTATGGCGTACGCCGCGCCGTCCTGGTCGGCGGTGTCGTCGAAGGGCTGCCCTCGCTTGCGACCGATTACTTGGTCGGAGCGATTCAGCGCGCGGCTATGTGGAGTCGCTTCGACGCCGTGGCCGTGAGCCTCGCGCCGAGGCGGAGGTCTCGGGGCCTGGTCGTCGCAGGGATCCAGCGCTTTGTCATGCCGAACGACTGGTCACGCAAGCGCTGAAAACCCTCGGCTCGGCGCCGCCGGCGAGTTGGGCTAAAATCCCGGGTGATGAAACGCTTCCGGGCCGTCGTGTTGGGTGGATCGGGGTTTGCGGGGGCCGAGCTCGTGCGACACTTGCTGTTTCATCCCGAAGTGGAGCTAATTCGAGTTGGCGCTGCAGACCACATCGGCGAGCTGCTCTCGAAAGCGCTGCCGCACCTCGAGGGGCGCACGACCCTGCGTTTCGAGAACCCAGGTCCGGAAGAGGCCGTGGCGGGCGCGCACATCGTCCTGATGGGGCTACCTCAGAGCGCGAGCATTCCCGTGGTCGAGGCCGCGCTGGCCGCGGGCGCGAAAGTGATCGATATGTCGGGGGCTTTCCGGCTACGAAGCCCCGAGCAGTACCGCCGCTACTACGGTGATGTGCACCCGCGACCGGATCTTCTGGCGCGCTTCGTGTACGGGCTGCCCGAGCTCAACCGCGACTCAATCCGAGAAAGTCCCTGCGTCGCGTCGCCTGGCTGCTTTGCGACGGCCATCGAGTTGCCGTTGTTGCCGTTCGCGAAGAAGGGTTGGCTCGCTGGCGCCATCCAGACGGTGGGTGTCACCGGTTCGAGCGGCAGCGGCGTGCAGCCGTCGGCCACCACGCACCATCCGACTCGCGCCGGCAATTTGCGCACCTACCGCCCCCTCACCCACCAGCACACGCCAGAGATCGAGGACGCGCTGCGCAGCGCGGGCGCCGGCGAGGTAAGGCTCGACTTCGTTCCCGTATCAGCGCCGCTCGTGCGAGGGATCCTGGCAACGTCGTTCGCCCAAGTTCCCGCCGAGCTTACCGACGCGGAGCTGCTTGCCTGCCTTGCCGACGCCTACCAGGGCGAGCCATTCGTGCGCGTGCCCGACGGTCGCCTCCCCGAAGTGGTCGCCGTCTCTGGCTCGAACTACGCGGAGGTTTCTGCCGTCCCGGGGCCGCGCGCGGGCGCCACGCGCTTGGTCACGCTCTTCTCGTGCCTCGACAACCTCGTCAAGGGTGGCGCCGGCCAAGCCATTCAAAACATGAACCTGATGCTCGGCCTGCCCGAAGCGCTGACCCTCGAGGATCCTGGCGCCTATCCCTAAGCCGAGGCTTTAGTTCGCCGCGTTGGCGCAGCAGCGAAAGCCTGTCTCGGTGCCGTTGTAGTAGCGGTCGTGGGCGGTCTGAGCCGCGCGGCAGAAGTTACGACCGGGCTGCCAGTAGGAGCCCTTCATCGCTGGCTGTGGCGGCCCGTTCCTATCCATGGCTACGAACTCTTCCAGGTTGCCGCTCAGGTCCATCACGCCGAACGGGCTCGCGCAGCGGGTGTGCGTGCCTGGAGCCTCGCGCAGATCGCGCAGCTTGCCGTTGTCCGCGATGATGTCCTGACGATCTGCGTTGCAGGCGCCTTCGTCACGCGAGAAGCCGTACGGGTAGGGGCGAATCTCTTCGCCCTCGCACGCGAAGTTCCACTCGCTCTCGCGACACACGCGCTTACCTTCGGCCCCGCAGATCTTCTCGGCGTGCGTGAAGCTCTTGTAGTTTGCAGGCAGCGTTTCGCCGGGCGGAACGTACTCGCCCTTATCGATGCAGTAACGTAAGTGGCGACGTTGCTTCGACTTGCAGGTGGAGGGTCCGTAGTCCGCGCAGCGGAAGTATTCGTAACGCCCCTTCTCGTCCAGGTAGCGTCGGCAATTCAGCTGCACGTTCGGGCAATAGTCTCCTTCCACGAAGACCATGCCGGAAGGACAGCGCTCGGGCTGGGGAGCGGCTGCCTTGACGACGCTGGCGAGCGCCGTCTGATTCGCGGGCCCCGCTAACGGGCTCACCGGTTCTTCGATGCGCACGGCGGGCGCAGCGTGGGCCTTTCGTTCAGCTCTATCGCAGGACGTAGTGAGCGCACCCAGCGACAGGCCTCCAACCACCAAAGTGAATGCTCGCCTCACGGTGTCTTCCTTTTGCGGATGCCAGCGCGATGCGTCAAGGCAATTCTGCCGATCAGCCGGACGATCCACTGCCGCGAATTGCGGGCATTGGACCCACTATTCGCAAAGGAAATTAGCGCGTTACCTAGCAATCATGAGAGCAATTGATTGGATTAGCAAATATCGGCGACCGCTGACGCTCAGCACTTGGGCCGGCTGTTCGCATGCCGCAATTGTCGCAATATTGTGTTGAATCCAGAATCCGCGCCGGGGCATGCGTGCTCGCTCCAATCTCGAACCCTACCGGCGCACGCTCCGAGCTTCAGGGCTGGGCGTCTCGGCAGCAGCGGATCCCGACCTGGATGTCGCGATAGTGGTCGTCGTGGGCGGTCGTCGCCGGGCGACAGCGATTGCGGCCGGCCATCCACCAGCCTCCCTTGAGCCCGTTGCGAAATGGGTAAGCGTAACGCTGGGCTTCGCGCAGCACGGGTTCGTCGAGATTGCCCGTCATGTCCAGCACCCCGAACGGACTGCGACAGTCCGCGCGCGTCCCGGCCGGCTCGCGAAAGTCCTTGAGCACCTGACGATTCGGATTGGGCTCGTAGAGGTCGCTCCGATCCTGATTGCACACGGCCTCTCGCTTCCAGCCGTACGGATACGGGAGCATTTCCGGGCCTTCACAAGCGAAGTTCCACTCGCTTTCGTTGCATATTCGTTTCCCGAGCCCCTCACACACTTTGCTCGCTTCCACGAAGCTCGCGTAGTTCTGGGGCAGCGTCGCGTTCGGCGGAGTGTATTCGAGGTGGTCGATGCAGAAGCGCTCGGCGACACGCTTGCCAGTGCAGCGCGCCGGTGGTTCGTACTCGGCACAGCGCGCATACGGCAAGAGATCGTCGTCGAGCCAACGGTTGCAGGTGTGCGCGACCTCGGTGCAGTACTCGCCGCTCACGAAGACCATATCGGCAGGGCACTCGCCGTGAGCTCCGGAGAGTGCCAGCGTGGGTCTGTGTGCTTCAGCAACGACGCTGCCCACCGCGGCCACGGCGCCCGCCGGCACAGCGCTGCCAGATCCCGCGAGCCCAAGCGCCCCACCTGCTCTCGCGCTTGGC
>JAEUAF010000750.1 GCA_019695485.1 Sorangium sp. | reverse complement strand
CAGCTGCGGGCAGGCTCCGAATCGCGCGACTTTCAGCGGTCTCGTTCCAGAACCAGATGCCTGCTGCCGCCGCGCCAATGGCGAGAACGGCCAGCCACGGCGAAGCCCAACGATGTTCCCAGGCTCGAGCCGTGGTCAAGTCCAGGCGTGGGCGTGTTTGGGCGGTCATGCTCGCCACAAAGCAGCATTCGTGCCGAGATGTCGCGCTCCGCCAAGCTTGGCGAGATCCCCCGACCGCGCCTGGCGAGCGAGCGACTGAGCGTGAACTCGCTCGTGCAGCGTCGAATGACCGACCGTGCGAGCGTGCATGACCCGTTGCTTCGCGCAGCGCGGTCCGTGCAGAGATTGTGCGGAAGACCTCGTGGCTCGCGCATGCCCACAGGACGGGCATAGAGAATGCTTTGAGTCTGTCTCGCTGGCTCGCTTCGTCGAGCAAGAGAGGACTGCCCATGAAACGTATCGATGCATTCATCAGCCGCACGAACCTGGACGACATGCGCGCCGCGCTGCACCGCGTCGGCGTCGATTCGCTCATTCTGCGCGACGCCCACAGCGTTGGTCGCACCCCACCGCGCAAGGAAGTCTATCGCGGTTCTGCGTACCTCCAAGAGGCGACCGAACAAGTGGAGGTGACGGCCTTCATCGAGGACTTCTCGCTCAACCCCGCGCTCGCAGCGATTGAAGGTAGCGTACACGAGAGTGAGATCTTCGTGTCCTCCGTCGAGCGACGGGCTGGCCACTGAGCCCTACGACCGCGTGAAGCGCGCATTGACGCACACGCTATTTCGCCCCGGGCCGTCGTGGTGTCGGCCCGCTCGATGAAGCATGGGCTCACTCGAACGAGCAAACGTATTCAGCGATACCGCTCGCTACGCTGATGTCGAACCCGGATTTGGCCGGCACGCGGAAGAATGAGCCCGGACCATACTCTTTCCACTCGCTGGTGCCGTCGAGTCGCACGCGGCAGAGGCCGGAGGTCACGTCCATGCGTTCGGCGGCGTCGGTTCCGAAATGAAATTCGCCGGCGTAGATCAGGCCCAGAGTTTTCTTGGAACCGTCCGTGAGCAGAATGCTGTGCGAGACGACTTTGCCCTCGAAGTAAACGTTGGCTTTGGCGATAGCGGTGACGTTTTCGAATTTCATGGCGGCGGCATGCTACACCCGAGCTCGGGTGTAGCTAGGGAAAAACTGAGTCTTCCGCTCAGTCGCCGTCACCAGCGCCCCAATCCTCAGTCGCCTCCGTCTTCGGAGTGGGCAAGGGCTCGCCGTTCGGGCCATCGCGTCGCACGACCATGGTGGAGCGCGTCGCCGTGTCTTCGTTTTCGCGAGCCACCACTGTGATCACATTCACGCCGGGGCCGAGCTCCGCGTTGAACGAGAACTTCAACTTGGTGGGGTCCTGGGCCTTCTTGTTCGACTGATAGAACACCTTGCGCGGCCCGACGAACACGAAGGTGTCCATCACCTTGTCACTGTCGATGACCTGGCCTTCGATGCGGACCTGGTTGTCGCGGGTCGCGAGCTTGCCGGGCGTCACCTCCAAGAGCGGTGGCGAGTGACTGAGCAGCGGCTTGAATCCGACGTGCACGGGGCCTGCTGCATCGCGCACCTTCTGGGTCTCCACGAACCCGAAGCGATCGTCGCCTAGGTTCACCTTGGTGAATGGCCCGAAGGTGCCGAGGCGCTCGAGCACGGCACCCTTGTCGAGCTCGCCCACGCTGGGGGCCGCCCCAAGCGGCTGTCCGCGCAGCGGCGCGACGGCCGTGGCCTGAACGCGCCCGTTCGCGGCCTGCACGCTGAGCGGGCTTTTGGCGACGGGCAGCTTCAGCTTCTCGCTCGAAATTACCTTCAAGTCGCGGTCGACCACGCTGAGCTCGACGTTCACCAGATTGTCCGCGAGCGAGTCCAGCACATCGAACGTGAAGGCCACGTTGCGGAGCTCGCCCGGCTTCATGTTGGAGATGTCGAAGCGACCCGCGTGCAGCAGCAGCCCATCGCCGGTGAGGTTGCGCAGGTTGGCCTGCGTTTCGAACGAGGGGCCTTTGCCCACGTTCTTCACGGTCAAGTACACGGTCGCGCCCTCACCGCGCGCGATTTGCCCGTCGCCGTTGCCGGGACGGTTGTCGACGACCTGGTAGGTGTAGGCGAAAATCGGTTGCGGTAGGCCGTTCACCGTGGGGCGAAGCTCGACATCACGCGGCGGCTCCGCGGATTCCGCGAAGAAACGCACCAGCACCACGTCCGAACGCTGATCGGCGTCGAGCGGGATCTTGCAGACGCGCGGCGCGTTGTCGGGTAGCGGCTTGGTCGATCCCGGCTTGCGCCCGTCGACGTCGCAGAAACCGAGCGGCACGCTGACCGTCTTGGACTGTCCCGGATCGATGCGCCCGAAAATGAGCTCACGCTCATCGTAGTAAGCGCCGTCACTCTTGGTGATGGCACGCAGCTGGTAGACAGGGACGCTGCCCTTGTTCTTGACCGTGACCTTGATGGTCATCGGCTCGCCAGCGGTCACGGTGTCGTTCGGGCGATCCGTCTGGACCTTGACCTCGTAGTCGGTCGCCTTGATGCCGTTCGTGTAGTCTTTGGGCGGCGCGCTCCAGTCGGCGCCGAGCTTGGCGAGATCGCGGCTCACGGCCTCGATCTCCGTCTGCTGAAGCTTGTCGAGGAATGGCTTCACGGCGCGCAGCTGCTCGCCGCGCTTGCCAGGCGTCATCTTGCCCGCGAGGTCCTTGGCAATCTTGATCGGGAAATCGAGCTGGAAGTCGTCGTCGACGTCCCCGCCGCGCTCGCGCATGGCTTCCCGCTCTGCCTCGGGCAAGTTGTAGCGAAATTTCAGGAAGGGTTGCTCGGTGCTGCGGCGCGCCGGGCCCGTCAAACTCTTGCTCAAGTCCCGCTCGCGGAACGATCGTTCCGAGCGATAGAGGTCCATCTCCTGCGTGTCGGCCGTCATCGGGTCGAGCTCGATGTCGGGCGCCACACCCACGCCTTGAATCGAGACGTCACCAGGCGTGAGATACTGCGCGATGGTGAGCTTGAGCGCGGCGTTGTCCGGCGTGACGCGCGGGAACACCAGCTGCACCGAGCCCTTACCGAACGTGGTTTGCCCGACGATCACGGCGCGGTCCTGATTCTTCAGGGCGCCCGCCACGATCTCGCTGGCGCTCGCCGACGATTCGTTCGCTAGCACCACCAACGGGTAGTTCGGCTCCGTACCCTTGCGCTGCGCGCGCTTCTCTTCACGACCTTCGGAGCTGCCGACGGTGGTGACGATCACGCCGTCTTCGAGGAAGCGGTCGGCCACCTTGGCGGCCTGATCGAGCAACCCGCCGGGGTTGCCGCGCAAGTCGAGCACCAAGCCCTTCAGGCGCTCCTTCTTGCCGAGCTCGGTGAGTGCTTCGTCGAGCTCGTCGGAAGTGCTGGCCTGGAACTGCTTCAGGCGGACGTAGCCGATGCCGGGAGCGAGCGGGCGCGCTTCCACGGATTTGACCTGGATCTCTTCGCGCGTAAGCTCGAACGGGCGTGAGCCCTGCCAGCCCTCGCTGCCGTCGCGGTGCACCCAAATCGTGACCTTCGAGCCAGGCTTGCCGCGCAGGCGACCCACCGCGTCGTCGAGAGGCATGTTGAGCGACGACTCATTGTTGATCTTGGTGATGCGATCGAGGCGATGTAGCCCGGCGCGTCCGGCAGGCGTGCCAGGCATCGGACGCATCACCGTGAGCTGCTGATCGCGGATCGAAATCACGATACCCAGGCCGCCGAAGTGGCCCGATGTCGAGAGCGTCATCTCGCGATAGGCTTCGGGGCTCAGGAACACGCTGTGCGGGTCCAGTGTGCGCAGCATGCCGTTGCAGGCCGCGTACTCGACCTCGCGCAAATCGACGCCGCTGTTGTCCTTCAGATGGGACTGCAGGAACGCGAACACCTCGCGTAGGCGCGCCGCCACGTCCCAGGGGCCCTGCACGTTGTCGACGCGGAAGTCAGCGGACTCGGCGTCGACCTGCACCTTGACGGTGGGCGCCTTCTCCTCGTGATGAACGATGACCTGCGCGACTTCCTTCTGAATCTGGTTCAGCGCGCTCAGGAACATCTGCCGCGGCTTCACGCGACTCGGGTCGACGTACTTGTTGCGGATGGTGTTGAGCGTCTCGTTGACGGCGGTAAGCTGCGTCAAGTCATAGGGCGGCTTTTGCACGCCCGGCGTCGTCACGGCGTGGGCCGCTTCGAGCCCAGTCCACAGACCACCCCAACCAAAATGCAGCGCGAAGTACGAGGCGACGCCGAAAACGCCCAAGACGATCAGCGCGCGCCCGAGGCGCTCGAAAATCCGCATGGGCGCAGTATAGCGTGCCCGACGCCGTCAGTCGCTGCCGCCGGTCGAGGCGCGAGCGCCAGATCCGACGGTCGCCGCGGGCGCGCCAGCGCGGGCCTTCTCGCTGGCCGCTCCGGAGTTCGGGTCGCTGACACGGGGCGTCGCCTCGTCCTTCCGGATCGAGTAGCGAACAAGCGCCCTCAGCGCTTTATTCCGCTCCACATTGCCGAGCACGAGTTTCAAGTCCTCGTAGACAGAGGGGTCGACCAACAGGGCCCCGAGCGTGCCGCGGCCAGCCCGCAGGTCTGCGACAATCTGTCGAAGGTCGCCGCTCATCCCGTTCAGATCGTCCGCCATCTTTTGGGAATTGCCGTCACCGAAGAGCAGGCCGCGCGCGAGCCCGCTGCCCTGACGGATGCCTTTGAGCGTGGTGCCAAACTCCTCGGCAGCCTGCCCAATCTGGGCGATGGTCTTGTTGCCGTCCTCGCCGTACAGCACCTCGTGAGCGAGCCCCGGGCCTTCGGTCACGCGGCTCAGGATTTGATTCACGTTGTGGCTCACTTGATCGAGCTCGCCGGACGCGTGTTCGAGGTGCGCCATCGTGCGCGACAAACGCTCGGACTCTTCCGGATCGCTGAACAGCTTACCGACGTAGCCGTCGCGCCGCTCGACCGAGCCCAGGATTTGGCTCAAAGAGTGGACGCTGGCCTTCAGATCATCCTGCAGCTTGTCGTCCGCGAGAGAGCCCGTGGTCTTCTCGAGATTGATCATTACGCGCTCGGCCTGCGCCGAAACCGCGCCGAGCTTGCTCAGCATCTGACCGAGATCGTCCGCCACCTTCGAGGGCACACGTCCGCCGGGCGGCACACCGGGCTCGCTCGCGCTGCCGA
>JAEUAF010000714.1 GCA_019695485.1 Sorangium sp. | reverse complement strand
CTTTGGGCTCGGCGTTCGACTCACTCAGAAGATCGCGCAGCTTCTTCTCGCGCTCGTTGTCGTTCATCGCGAGACGACCGACGTCGAACGTGAGCATCGGAATCTTCTCGCTGCCGTTCATGACCGGCAGCTTGCCATCCCAGCGCTCGATGGCTCGGTACTGGAGGACCGGGCCGACAGTGGACAGCCGGATGATCTCGTTGGCGCGCGCTTCCGCGCGTGACTTGATCAGCACAGCGTCGGCGTCGCCTTGCGCCCGCTGACGAGCGGCCTCGGCCGAGCCCTGCGCTTGGGCAACCGCTTGCTCGGCCTCGGCGCGCACCTGGCGCACCCGATTTTCGGCCTGGATGGCGTTCTGCGTGGCTTCCATGGCGCGATTGATGGCTTGCGCCACATTCTCGGGTAACCGCAAGGCGCCGTTGATGGTCAGCTGATCGATCAGCACGCCATCCTTGTCGAGCTTAACGCGCAGCTCTTCCGCCACACGCGCGATGAGCTTGCCCTTGCCCGCACCGTAGATCTCCTGCACGGCCATGCGTGACGCGACGTCGCTGTACGCTTCCCGCACGGCGTTGCGCACGTAGCCGTCGGCGAGCAACAGCAAGTCCGGCTGGCGAAACCTGAGGTACAAGTGCGGCGCTTTTTCCGGAGAAATGTGAAAACTTAGCCCGATGTCTGCGCTCACGTTCACGCCTTCTTCCGATGAAAACGTGATCGACTCGTCGACGTTCCGCCCCTCGTGAGCCGACGCGGTCCACACCACGTTCTGCACGCTGGTGGGAAACTGGATGATCTGCTCGAGCAGTGGGTTGTAGAAGACCCAACCGGTAACGACGGGAATATCCTGCACGCCGCGCGCGCTCCCGGCGAGCTTGATACGGATGCCAACGTGGCCCGCGTCGATGCGCGTCACGGTCGCGCTCATCAGGACGAGGGCCAGAATCGCAACGATGCCCGAGATGATCAGGCGGCGCACGAAGCGAGCGGCAGAGTCGAACGGGGACGGCTTAGGCAACAGGTACTACTCCTTGAGCCGCCGATCCTTCCATAGAACGCCCCGGGGCGCGAATCGAAGCGCTGAGCATGAACTTTGCCGCGTCGGGCGAGAGTGACGCTCCGTCAATCCCAGCGCAGCGAATTCCCCTGCGAGTCCTTCAGGCTACCAGTCGCCGCGAGCACGATATCGACCGTGTGCCAAACGCCACAGCCGCCACAGGTCAGGAGCTTCAGCACTCCAAGCCCAGTCTGGCCGAGCAAAAAGCGGTCGACGCCCAAGCTACCCGCCAGGATACCGCCGATCAGCACATGGCTTGCTTGAACGCGCGGCGTGCCCTCCACGTTCGCCGGCGGACGGAGCGCGCGGCCTTCGCTGTCCTTGATCTGCCCCAATACGAGCAGCACCAGGTCGACCACGTACCAAATGCCAAGCCCGCCCAGCGTGAGCAGTTTGGCGACGCCGAGCCCAATCTGGCCCAAGTAAAAGCGGTCGGCGCCGAAGATCCCGCCGAAGTACGAGAGCAAAATCGCCGTCGACAGCAACTTGTCCGAGTACGGCCGCGGCTCGCCCAGGGGGCCGAAATGTCCGTAGCCCGGTGGCACCGGCCCCGTGGGATTCATCGACAGTTCCTCAATCGAGCGCGACGCCCTGCCGCGACCGCAGCTCGACGTACTGCTCGCTGACCGAGTAAGCCATCAGATTCTCGAGGCGTGCCTCGACCGTGGGGCTGCCCTGTGCGGCTGGCACCGACTGCACCAGCGCGCCCGCCGTTTCGAGATCGTGCGAAACGGCGAGGCCCGCGCGATCGGCGCTGAAGTCGACCGCGTGTACCCAGCGCTTCAAGTCCAACGCCGTCTCCGACGCCAACAGCTTGGTGACGATGTGCGTCAGCTGCTCGATGCCGGCGCCAGTGGCGAGCCGCGAGAGCACCTTCGAGGCGTCGAGCACCGGCGCTTCGAGATCGCTCGTGACAGGGAACTTGGCTTTGACGAGACGAATCGCCGCGAACAACCAGGCTTTCAACGCCGTCAGGTTGGGCAGCAGCTGTCGCAGGTACAGCCCGGGTTGGTAGTACGCGAGGTGGTGCCCAGCGATGAAGGCGGTCTGCAGGCCGTCGAAGTTCCCGTTGAAGGCGCCGCCGCCGACCAAAATCGCGGGGGGCGCCGTGGGCAGGAAGCCGAGCACACCCGGGTCCTCCGGTCGCTGATACATGACCGGCGCCGCGATGCCGAGGGCTTCTGCGGCATTGTGCGTGGCCAGCACTAACCCGTAGGGGTAGTTGCTGGTGTCGATCAGGTGCTCCTCCCCGAAGCCGAGCGCCTCGGTCGGTTGGGCTCGCGCCTGGATCACGTAGGGCTCGACCAGCGCTAACAGCGCGGTGAGCAGCGGATCCGCCGTGTCAGGCGCGATCAGCTCGAGCCACTCTTGCGGGGTGAGGCCGCGTTGAATTTGCGGCGGCTCGGCTTCGCGCATGCGCGCGAAGAAGCGCGCTTCGTCTGGCTCCGCTTGTCCGAGCACGTGCAAAGCCTGGCAGGCTAGAAACGCGCCGTCCGCGCGACGCGCATCCGTGTACACCTTGCGGAGCAATTTGTACGGCTTCGGCTGATACGGATCGCGCCTAACCCAAGCACCCAGCGACTGCACGCCCTGTTCGAAATAGACCGTCGGCTCCGCCGCGTACAGATGCGCCAGCCGCTCACTGAGCTTGGTGCTGTCGGGGTCGAGCTCGAGCGCAGACTCGAACACGCGCACCGCCTGATCGCGCCGCGACAGCTGGTTTTCGTAGATATCACCGAGCTGCTGCAACACATCGAGCAGATCGGCCTTGTCCTCGCGGCTCGCGAGCTCTTGCGCGCGAGTCTTCAGCATGTCCTTGAGGCCTTCGTAGTCGCGCAGCTGCTTGCGCAGCTTCATGCCCTCGCTGAATGCAGCCTCGTTGTCCGGATCCGCCGCCAGCGCTTGGTCCACGTACTCGAGCGCCCGCGTCGGCTCGCGCAATTCACGCGCCGACACCATGGCCGCCGTGTAGAGGTACTTCGCCTTCTGCTTGCCGTCGTCGACGACCTCGGCAAGCCGCATGATCACCTCGATCAACTGCGGCCAGTCCTTGTCCGCGCTGTAAAGCTGCATCAGGCGCGCCAAGATGTTGCGGTCGTTCGGGCGCTCGTCGAGCGCCAGCAGCAGCGCGCGCGCCGCGTAGTCGGTGTTGTGCAGCTTGCCCGCGGCTACCTCGGCGATTTCGATCAGCGTCTGCACGCGCTCGTCGCCGCTCACGAGTTCGAGCTCGCGGTAGCGCGTCTCGATCATGCGCTCCCACTCCTCGCGCGCGGCGTAGACCTTGCCGAGCGCGCGGAAGCCGAGCGCCCCGTCCGGATCGGCGCGGATCGCGCGCTCCAACGAGTCGATCGCGTCCTGGGCTCGGCCGAGCTTGAACAGTGCCTCGCCGCGACGGCGCAGCACGGTGCTGAGGTCCCCCCCGCCGAGCAGCGAGTCGTGGCGTTCCAGCAGCACGTCGCACACGGCGAGCGTGCGCTCGGGCGTGCCGTGTTCGGCGCTGAGCTCCGACACTCGCAAGAGCGCGCTCGCATCCGACGCCAGCACCTGCAGCAGGCCGTCCGCCATGGTGAGCGCTTTGTCGACCGCCCCGGACTCCGCCAACGAGTCGACGTACACGAAGGCGGTCTCGACCGCTTCGTCGGGCTCCAGCGTCGAAAGCTGCGGGATGAAGGTCTCGAGGCGCTTGGCCGCTTCCGTGTAGCGCTGTTCGGCGTAGGCAATCCGCCCTTGCACGCGCAGCGCCTCCGGATTGGTCGGATCGAGGTGCAACGCGATCTGAGCGGCGGCGCCTGCGCGCTTCTCGTCCATCAGGTAGCGCTGGCAGATCAAGGCCATCTCACCCGACAGCTTGGCGCGCTGGGTAGCGCCCTCGGTGCGCTCGAGCTCTTCCTCGATGAGCTCCACGGCGGCGCCGTAGTTCTTGTGCTCGAGGTACTTCTGACGCACCTTGCGGGTGATGTTCGAATTCGCTGGCGACGCGTCGGCTGCGAACTTGTAACGCATCAGCGCGCCAGCGCTGTCGCCTTGAGCCTCCAACATGGCCGCGGCGCGCAGGAATTGCTCCGCGCGCAACTCGGGAGTTGCGGCCTGCTCGGCCAGCTCTTCCATGGCGCGCAGCGCGGCGTGGGCGTCGCCGCTCGCCGCTCGCAACGTGGCCAGCGCGTCGAGCGCGCCCGCGTGGCTCGGCGCCACTTCGAGCACTTGTTCGTAGACCGCGAGCGCACGCGGCAGCTGCTTCAGCTGCTCGCCGAGCACGCGCCCGAGCTGCATCCCGACCTCGACGCGCCGCTCGTCGGTCGTAGCCGCCGACAGTTGCCCTTCGTAAAGATCGGCCAGATCCTGATAGCGATCGAGCACGCGCAGGTGCCGCGCTAGGTCGTTTGCCGCGGAAACACGCTGCGGATCCAGGTCGAGCACGGCCTCCAGGGATTCGGCGGCCTTGGCGTGATCGAGGAATTCCTCGTCGTAGACGCCGGCCATGCGCTCGTGGAGCGCGATCTTCTGGCGCGCCGTCACCGCCAGATCGAGCTCCTTCTTCAGAACGTCGAGCAAATCCTCGTAGCGGCCCTCGCGGGTCAGAATTCGGTCGAGCCCACGCAGCGCGTCGAGGCTCTTGGAGTTCTCCTTCAAGATCTGACGGTAGGCGCGCTCGGCGTCCGTCAGCTTCTCGAGCTCGAGCTCGTAGGCCTCCGCGATCTCGGTAAGCACGGATTGGCGCTCGTCGCCGGACAACGCTTGCGCGCGGCCCTCGAGGACGCGCAGCGCCCGCGCGGTGTCGCCGCCTTCTTTCAGCAATTTGACGAAGCCGTCGGCGGCAGCGGCGTGCCCCGGATCCTCGTTGAGCACGCTTTGAT
>JAEUAF010000713.1 GCA_019695485.1 Sorangium sp. | reverse complement strand
CGGGTTGTAGGAAGTAGCGCTCGAGGACGAGCGCAATCACTTGCGAGAGGGTGGGGCAGGACGCGCCGCCCTGAACGGGCAACTCGCGCTCCAGCCGCGCCGTGCCCTCGGGATCGACCAGTCGCAGGGAGACGAAATCACCCTTCGCGCGGTGCACCAAGACGTAGGTTGCGTGCCACGTACCTTCGAGCTCGACGTTGCCGAGCCGCGCGGCGACGAGCGCGCGGGTCTGCTCGAGCGGCGGGCACAAAGCGTCCGGACTCGCGGACTCGACGACCAAGCCGCCGGTCCCAAGAATTAACAAAGTTAAGGCGGACAAAGCTGCCAAAATTCTGGCGAAGCATAGTCCACAAACTTCCGAATTCCGTCACTCTTAGTGGTCCGCAGGGGGGCGCGATGTGAGGGCGCGCTACCGCGGTGTCGCGCCCCTGCTCCCGAGCCTTTGCCGTTTCGACAACGCGAAGGCACGCACGCTGTCTCGTCGGTGTTCCCTGTAACTCCCAATCACGCGACTCGCCGGATGGATGCAGCCTACTCGCGCCGACGCACGCCCACGGGCCGGAGCGCTCCGCCGACAACTACGGGTCAGGCTCGGTTTAGCGGGTGAGCTCGAGGTGACGCACGATCTTTGCGCCTTCGACCGACGCCGGGAAGCGCAGCTCGAGCAGTTTGGGCTTGCTGCAGAGGAGCACCGCCGGAGCCAACGGGGGCGTAAAGTCTACGTTGGCGACGCCGCCATTGGGGAGCACATCTAGGCTTATGGTGCTGTGCGCGACCACGCGCAGGTCACGTGAGCCGGCCGTGCTCTCTCGGAAACAAGCGTTCACGGTGGCCACGACGGAGCTGACTCCGCTCTCGACCTCTCCGATGGTCAGCGTCTGAGCGATGTGCGGATTTGCCGAGGCTTCCGCTGGCGCCGCGGACTGGGTCACGCTGGCAACGGGGGCATCCGGGCTCGCGGGCGCATCTTGCGGGGATGAGCCCTCCGCTGTGGGGAGGCGCTTGCCGTGATGCGACACGGCTACACCCGCAGGGGTAGTGACTTCGGCGTCGCCCTGCGCAGCCTTCTCGATCGGGGCACCGGCCAACGTGAACTCGCCGTGGGTGGGCGCACGCAGCAACGTTGGAGCTGCAGTGCCGCGCGCGAGCGGACCGACGGCGACGACGCCTTCCTCCACGTCCACGACGTTGCGTTCGCCATCGCGAGTGACGCGAAACACCGTGCCGTGAACCGCCACGCGTGTGTCCGCCACTTCGACCACGAAGCGTTCAGGCTCCCGCGTTGGAACTACGCGCGCTTCGAGTGCGCCAGCGAGTAGCTGGACGCGGATCACGTCGGCGTGACCGAGTACTCTCGCTTGCGAATGTGCACTGAGCGTCCAACTGGCACGGCCCGGGTGCTCGACGATCAGCGGCTGGTCCTTGGCTTCGAGCAGCGAGGTTCCGAGGCCATCACCGTCGAGCGAGGTTCTGGCGGCCATAACCGGCGGACTGACCGCTGGTGGCTGGGCAGGCTTGTGGAGCCCCAGGAACGCGAACGCTGCGGCGGCGGGCAGCAGCCACCACGCCGAGACGCGGCGCGCGCTTGGTTTCGCGACAGCGATCTCGGCTTTGTCGCCTCGATCGATCTCGGCGAACAGACGCTGTTCGACGCGGTTCCAATCGAGGTCGGGCGCTTTGGCACGCCTCGCTTCGCGAGCGAGGGCTGAGAGCAAGCGCTGGGAGGGCGTATCTTTCATGCCGGTTCCTTGTGCGGTTGCCCCTCGGTCAAATCGATTTCGTCGAGCTCGCGCGCGATCCCCGCTAAGGACGGCTCTTCGCGCAGTAGGACCGCGAGCTCGCGGCGCGCATAAAACAAGCGCGTGCGCACGGTCAGCACCGGCGCGCTCAC
This sequence comes from Sorangium sp., assembly GCA_019695485.1. Classification (GTDB taxonomy): domain Bacteria; phylum Myxococcota_A; class Polyangia; order Polyangiales; family Polyangiaceae; genus PMG-095. Next base: position 4,746 of record JAEUAF010000713.1, on the reverse strand, counting down.
AGTCTCCGCGATTTCGCTCGGCGACAGGCCTTCGAGTTCGTGCAGGACATAGGCGACCCGCTTCTTCTCGCTCAGGCGATCCAGCACCCGGTAAAACGCCTGCACGCGTCGACCGCGCGCTGCATGTTCTTCGGGGGAAAGTCCAGGTTCGAGGGGTACTAAGCCCTCGGGGGTCTCGACGAGCTTCGGGCGACTGCGCGCCGAGCGGCGCTGCATGAGCACCACGTTGACCGAGACGCGATAGAGCCAAGTGGTAAAGCGCGCGCCGAAGCGGAAATCCTTCAGGCTGCGGTGAACCTGGAGAAAGACCTCCTGCACCACATCTTCGATGTCACCTTGGCCGCCCAGCAGACGCTGCACGAGCCTTGCCACGTCCGCCCGATGACGCACGAAGAGCTCACCAAACGCCGCGCGATCGCCAGCCTGACAACGCCGAACTAGCTCTTCTGGCGCGACCGGCTCATCCACGGCCACAAGGGTAGCTCCCTCGTTGGCGACGCGCTGCACCCCGATCGCTAGGGGCTGTTCGACGGCATCAACAGCCGCCGCTGCCACCCGGAATAGACCTGACGTCAGTGGCTCGCACTGGGCTGACAGGAGACGGGCGGCTTCCGACACTATAGACTTGGATGCAAAGTCGCCCCGGGGCTTTCATGCGCCCGCCAAAATCTTGTTGCACGGGGCACCCGTTCAGCATCCGCTGCGTTGAACTTCGCATAGGGACGGAATGGACGCAGCGATCTTGGACAAAAGCACAGCCCGACCCCGCGTCGTGCAAACCGACGAGGGGCCATCGCGCCCATTGGTTCAACCTAGGCCCGCGCGCAGCCGCGGCCGCTGCGCCTAGAACAGCGTACGGAGGTCGATCGCGTCTTTTTTCTTTTGTGAAAGCAGGTAGTTGACTGCTCGCACCAAACGCGTTTTTGCGGGCCCGGGAACGGGCTTCCCGCCGCGGGCAGCAGCGAGTGCGCGGGGCGTGACCGGACGCCCAGAGCGCGGCTTCTTTGGCGCCGCAGCTTCTTCACCCGCGGGAGCTGGAGTGGCAGCAGCGCCGCCCTTTTTGGCGCGACGCTTGCCCAGCCGGATCGCCCGATCGTCTGGCAGGAGGCGCTCGAGCTTGCGGGAAGCCACGAGGACGCGGCGCGGGTCGATCTTGTTCTTATCCAAAAATTCGGCGAACTTGCTGGCCATGGGTCGTGTCTCTAAGGTGCACGGCGCGGGGCAGAACCTCCGGCCGCTTAGGGGCGAACACCATAGCCACAAGCGTCCGGCTCGTAAAGTCGAAGGGGGAGAGGATGAGTGAAGCTCAGATTGAGGAGGCAGTTCGAGCGCTGCGCGCCAGCGTGCCCGAGGTTCCGCACCTAGGGGTTGTGCTTGGCTCTGGGCTTTCCGCCTTTGCGGACTCGCTCACCGAACCTCGCGTTATCCCGATGGATAGCGTGCCGCATCTGCCCGTTCCGAGCGTCCCCGGTCATGCCAAGAATCTCTGCTTTGGACGCATCGGCAAGGCGCGTTTGGCGTGCTTTTCTGGGCGCGTTCATGCCTACGAGGGCCACCCGCTCGACCGCGTGGTCTTCGGCGTTCGCTTATTGGCCGCCCTCGGCTGCAGGGCCGTGCTCCTCACCAACGCCGCAGGCGGAATTCGAGACGACTTAGGGCCTGGCTCATTCATGCTGATTTCCGATCAGCTCAATCTGACCGGGCAAAGCCCGCTCGTTGGCCCTGCCGACGACCGGGGTCCCCGATTTCCGGACATGACCGAAGCCTACGACGCGGGTTTGCGCACGCTAGGGAGAGACGCCGCCGAGGCGCTGAACCTCGACCTACGCGAGGGGGTATACGCCGGGCTACTGGGGCCGAGCTACGAAACGCCTGCGGAAGTCCGGATGCTGCGCACGTTGGGGGCCGACGCGGTCGGCATGAGTACCGTGCTCGAGGTGATCGCCTTGCGGCAACGTGGCGTGCGCGTTGCCGGGGTGAGCACCATCACGAATCGTGCCGCGGGGCTATCTGCGTCGCCGCTCGATCACAGCGAGGTGCAAGCCACGGCCGAGCGCGTCCGACGCGTCTTCGTGGAATTCCTCACGCGTTGGGCCACACTTGCTTCCTTGGAGCTCGCTCGTGAATAACGAACTCTCTCCCGACGCGCTGGCGGCCCTCAGTGCTGCCGCGCGCGCTGCGCACGGGCGAGCCTACGCCCCGTACTCCGAGTATCAGGTGGGCGCCGCGGTGCGCAGTCAGCGTGGCGTGATCTACGCAGGGTGCAACGTGGAGAACGCGACCTACGGTGCCACGCTGTGCGCGGAGCGCGTAGCGGTCGCGAGCATGGTGGCCGCCGGCGAGACAGAGCTCGATGCCGTGTTGGTGTACACCGATGGCGGGCCGCTCGGGATGCCGTGTGGGATTTGCCGGCAGACGCTGGTCGAGTTCGCCGGCCCCAACTGTGCTGTCGTGGTGATGTCGCCGACGGAGTCACGGGTGACGACGCTCGGAGCACTCTTGCCCGAGCCATTCAAGTTGCGCCCATGAAGCGCGAGTCGAATGTTCCGTATCGGGTCATTCCGGGCAGTCCGCCGGAGCTTATCGTCTACGACGAACCGCAGTCGTGTCCGTATCTCGAAGGCGTCGTCGCGCGACTGCCGCTGCGCATTCCTGCGCGGCCGTTGACGCGCTCGGAGCTCGAGCAGCGCCTCGTCGCGGGCGATCGTCGCCAGGGCATCTTCCTCTATCACACCAATTGTCCGACCTGCTCCGCGTGCGAGCCGATCCGTATCGACGTGCAGCGCTTCGAGCCGGGGCGCACGCATCGCCGCACGCTTTCGCGCGGCGATGCGCTGTTGCGCATGGAGCTCGGTCCGGCGGTCGCGGACGAGCGGCGCATCGAGCTCTACAATCGGCACAAGGCGCTGCGCGGTCTCGGCACCGGACGCGCGCCGATCGACATCGAAGGCTATCGCGAGTTCCTGGTCGTTTCCTCGTGCGAGACGTTCGAGCTTCGCTACTACCGCGGCGAGGAGCTGCTTGGCGTGGCGCTGGTAGACCGCGCCGAAGCCTCACTGTCAGCGGTGTACTGTTACTACGATCCGAGCCAGCCCGCGCTCGGACTTGGCACCTATTCGATCTTGAAGCAAATCGAGCTTTGTCGAGACTGGGGCCTCCGCTACTTGTACCTCGGGCTCTACATCGAAGGCTCCGCGCACATGCGCTACAAGGCTCGCTTTCTGCCTCATGAGCGGCTACTGAAGGGGCGCTGGGTCGCGTTCGGCGAAGACGTTGAGTGATTGGGTCCGGCTCGAGACAGGCATTCGATGATTGCGTCCACACTCGTGAACCCCGCCGGCGGCTTGCGTTATCACGTGCGCGCCGCGCGCTATTCGCGAAAGCTCTGGCAGCCGTTCCGCTGGGCCGTGGGTGAGTGGTTGTTAGGCTGGAATCCGCCTGAAACCACGCTGGTCATCGTGGGGCCGAGCGGCGGCTACAACTTGCAACCGTTCCTGTTCGAACGCTTCGAGAGAGTGGTCGCCCTCGAGCCGGATCCGGTGGCGCGTTACCTCTTCAAACGCCGCCTGAGTCGAGCCCCGCTCGAGCGACATCCCTCACTCGAGATGCTGTCGGAAGACCATTTGCTGGCCGAGCCCGAGCGCCTCGTGACGCTGCTCGAGGAGCGCCAAGCGTGTGTGCTGTTCAGCAACGTACTCGGGCAGTTGCCGGTCTTGTTGGATACTGCCGAGCCGGAAGCGCCCGCCTTAGCCCGCATTCGACGCGCGATTGCCCGCATGATCGAAGGCCGCTCCTGGGCTAGCTTCCACGATCGCGTTTCGGGCGAACTGCGCCCCGCGCTGGAGGGCCCGATTCACGCGGATGGCCGGCTCACCGACGCGCAGATCCTGCAAGCGTTCTACGGAGAGGCCGACAGCGCGCAGACCGGCAAAGCCCCGCCCGAGCCCCCGCGCGAGCTCCAAGATCATCTGACCGAGGGGCTGTTCCCCGAGGCCCTCCCGCACATCTACTTCTCGTGGGAACTCGAACCTTCGGTGTATCACCTCATCGAAGGGGTGCGAGCCGTGCGTGCCCCTCAGGGTTGAAGCTCCGCCCGCGTCGTCAGTCGAAGGTGCGGCCCTCGATCTCGTCGATTTGGGCCAACGCTGCGGCCAGGGCGTCCTTGGCGCGCTCTAGGCTGCCCTTGTCGCCCTCGCGCTTTTCGCGAGCGCGACCCAGCGCGCTGCGGTCCTGCGCCAAGGCTTCGCGCGTCTCCGCGAATTCGCGGCTGAGGTTCGCGAAGTTCGCCTCCAAGCTTGCGAGCTGGGACTGTGCTTGGTCGAAGCGAGCGCCAAGATCCTCCGCCTCGGCTCGCTTCTCCGACAGCGCTTGCGTGGTGTTGGCGAGCGCGTTCTCGCGGTCGGCCAGCACGGCGCGCGTGTTTTCGAGTTCGGCGCGCGTGGTCGAGATGTCCGTTTCCAGGCCTTCGATGCGCAGTTTGCGCTTTTCGAGGTCGCGCCGAGTCTCTTCGCGTTCCTGCGTGCGCTGGGCAAGCTCTCGCTCGAGGTTTTCGATCCTGTCGTCGCGCGCCGCGAGCGCCGCGGCATGGTTCGACTCGAGCTCGAGCGTGCGGGCCTGCTGCTCTTCGCGCAAGCGCGCGACTTCGCGCTCGCGCACCGCCTCGAGCTCGGCTTCACGCCCCGCGAGCGTTTCGGCGGCGCGCCTGTCCGCGTCGCTCATGGCCTGCTCGTGCTCGGCCCGCAGCTT
>JAEUAF010000592.1 GCA_019695485.1 Sorangium sp. | reverse complement strand
TAGCCAATCACGAAGTCAGCGTCGCCCATCTTCCGACCGTCCACCACGGAATAGCAACCCAACGGAAAGCCCTCGGCAGCAACCGGCTCGCGCCGCAGCTCGCCCGCGCACACCCCAAAAAACACGTAACTTAGCGCGTACGAGTGACTGATTCCTGACGGCTGCGGGCGGCGCGCGATGGCGTCGGCCGCGATGGAGCCGGTGAACGTCGAGCCAAAGCCGACCAACCCGGCCGCCGTTGGCGGCGCGTGCTCAGCACTCAAGTCGGCATCGCTCAGCAGCGCGCCCGTCTCGGCGATCGCTTGAGCGCAGTTGTAGTAGAGATCACCCGCGGGGTTATCGCAGCCCGCCAACCAGGCGATTCGCACGCGGCGCGGCGCGGCGCCTTCCTGGGCCTTCCCATCTTCATACAGCATACTGAGTTGCGGATGCTCGCCCGGCGCAGGGAACGCCGGATCGGCTTGGACTCCGAGCACGCGCAGGGTCGTCACTTCAGAGGGACGCGAAAGGTCATTCGAGCAGCCGAGCGCTAGCCCGAATACCAAGCCCAGGCTCAGCATTGGCAGCTTGCAGCGCATCAGAACTCCCCCCGCGCACCGAGACTCGGGATGATCGGCAGGCCCCCGCTGGTCATCGACTGCGTGTAGTTGTAGTTGTATTGGACGCCTTCGGGGTTCGATCGGTTGTAGACGTTTCGAACATCCAGGTACGTCGTAAGCTGCCAGCCTTCGAAGCTCCAAACTTTGTCGACGCGCAGATCGAGCTGATGGAAATCCGCCAAGCGCTCAGCAAACGGCGAGCCGCTACGACAGGCGTAAGCGCCAACCGCCGCGTTCAGCACGCCGCCGTTACACGCCGTGTAAGGGTTACCGCTTCCATAGCGGAAGCGTGCACCAACCTGCCAGCCTTTGCCGAGGGATTGGCTGGCAACGGCACTGACAACGTGGGTCTGGTCGTACTCGAACAGTCGCTCAGGCGCGCCGGGTGCATCGCGGCGGTCCGAGCGGGACACGGTGTACGCGAGCCAGCCGAAAAAACGCGGGGTCCGATAGCGGAGCAGCGCTTCGACGCCGATGACTCGGCCACTACCGCTGTTCGCGTAGCCGAAGCTGCCATCCGCGACCGGCCTGCGCACCACCAGCTGGTCGAGGTGCTTGTAGAAGCCCTCGAGCGATAGATCCGCGCCGTCGAGCAAGTCTTGCTCGACGCCGAGCGAGGCGTGGAGCGAGCGATTGGCCTGCACGGAGGGCGTGCCGAACACGCGCGCGACTTCCATGGGTGCGGGCGGCTCGTAGAAACGACCGAGCCCGAATTTCCCCGTCGTGCGCGGAAATTCTCGATGAAGATCGTAACGTGCGTTCAAGCGCGGGCTCAGATTGAACTGCTTGTTCACGTTGAAATAGTCGCCGCGCGCGCCGAGAAGCACCTTGGCTCGCGCGGTCGGCGACCAGTCGAGTTCCGCGTAGCCGGCAGGCATCGTCAGAAACCCGGAGTCGATGCGCGACAACGAGCGCTGACCACTGAACGGACCGGGATCGGGTTCCCCAGGGCGCGCGGGCTGGGGAGCCCTTACGTTCACATCGTAGTGAGTGAGCAAGATATCCGGCCCGACGCGCACCACCAAACTCGGGTCGAGCCTTAGCCCGAGCTCGCCGCGACTCGTGAACGACGTGTAGCGATCGTCGATCTTGAGCGACCCGATGTTCCACTGCTCGTGATCGATCCCGGCGGCGCTCGAAAGAGCGACCCAGTAGCGACTCGAGGCGTGGCTCGTGAAGGCAAACTGCCAACGCTGAAAGCTGTAGCCAAGCGCGAGCCCCCCTGCGAACCCTGGGTCTTGAGAGCCCGGATCGCCGAAGGCCAGAGCCAGTCTGTCGCTCGACCCAATCCAGCCCAAACGCAGCGAGGACTTCGGCGTCGGTTCGGTTTCGAGCATGACCTGCCAATCGGAGTAGACGGGAGCCGCGCGAAAACTGAGCGCGCTGCTCTCGAGCAGCGGGATCAGCCAGGCATCGACATGACTGCGCCGATAGCCGGCGACGAAGCTCCAGGCTGGCGCAAACGGCACGCGGCCCTCCAACATCGCACGCGCCTCGAGAAAATCGAGCTGGAAGAGTCCGTGAAATTTGCCGTCTGGTGACGGTCGCCGCGTACGCACATCCACCACGCCGCCCATCCCGCGCCCATAGTCCACCCGAAAATTGCCTGGATAGAAATCGAACTTCTCGAGCATCTCCGTGGGAATGACGCTGTAGAAGCCGCCCAGGTGGTAGACGTTGGGGATCCACATGCCATCGATGTAGGCGCGCGTGTCTTGGGGCGCCGAGCCACGCACGATGAGTAGGCCGGAGAAGGACGGAGCGCGAGCCACGCTCGGCAGGGTTTGCACTGCCTGAATCGCGTCACCGCTCGTGCCAGGAATCACGCGCAAATCGCGGCGTTCGACGGTGCGTCGCGTCACTTCCCGATCCGGCCGGGCATCGCCTTGGACGACGATCTCGAGTGCAGGCGCCAACGGCTGAAGGCGATAGACAAGGTCGGTCGACTCTCCGGGCGTGACGCGTTCGCTGACCTCGAAGTCCGCGCAACCGTCGGCATGAATGCGGATCTTGGCGGAGCCGGCGGGCAGCTCCGCGGTCTGCCATCGCCCCTGGAGGTCGCTCTGTAGTTGGTGCCGCGAGCCGTCCGCGAGCTCGAGCTCGACGACCGCACCCGCGAGCGGCTCGTTCGAGAGCTTGCCGCGAACGACGCCGGAAAGCCGTCCCACCTCGGGCAACGGCGCAGGCGCGGCAGCCTTA
>JAEUAF010000540.1 GCA_019695485.1 Sorangium sp. | reverse complement strand
CCGCGCCAACACTGCGACCGTCCCTCCAGAGCCCCCTCCCGTGATTTTTGCCCCGAAAAGCCCGCGTTCGGCGCCCGCCGCGCGAACCATGGCAACGAGGCGGTCGGTCGCCTCGGAGCCGAGCCCGCATGCCGAATAGCTCTCGTGCGAGGCGTACATGAGCTCACCGAGCAACTCGAGCCGCTCATCCGTCGCCGGCCGCCCCAGCAGCTCGCCAAAAATACGCACACGGTGATGCTCCCAAATCGGGTGCGCCGTGGCAGCTCGCACTGGATAAGCGCGGTCCGGCTCCACGCGCGTGAGCGGGTCCGTAGTGCCGGTGTACATGCGCAAAAACGCCGCGCCGGATAGCCGTTCGGGAAGCATTGCTTCGAAAGCGCGCGTGAACTCGGAGGGACTCACATTGGCCAGAAACCCGTGAAACCGCGGATCCGAGAGCTCGACCCGACCGCTCGAGTCCGCGGTCACGGAAAGGCCCGCGGCCGCCGCAATCATGCGGTAACCCATGAATGCCGCGCTGCGCACTTGAGCGTAATCGACGCCCGTAACTGCATGGCGCACGCCCGAATCGATTCCGAAGAAGCCGACCCTCGCCGGCACCGGACGCGAACCGAGCAGCGTCGCCGGTTGGCACAAGATCTCGAGTAGCTCACCGCTTCGACCGCAGGCCGACGTCAGCTGATCCATGACCCCGCAGGGTGCACCGACGACGCGGTTCTCGACCTGCTGACAGAGCAGCGCGGCCTCGCGCGGGTCGATCGTCAAGCCTGCGGCTTTGGTGAGCGCAAAGAAGCCAGCGACCGCGATCGCCGCCGAAGAGCTGACCCCTTTGCCCTCGGGCACACGTGAAACGAGCAGCACACGCAGCCCACCGCTGAGCGGAAACGACAACTCGCGAAGTAGCGGAACGACGAGCCCAGCCACGTAGCGAGCCCAGCTGGAGGCGGCGTCGCCCGCCAACAACGCGGAAGCTCCTTCGTAGTCGGCGGCCAAAAACGGCGCGATCGGCCAGCGTGCTTCGCGCACCGATCCAAAATCTTCGGCGTCCACACTCGCCACGCGAAGCTCAGGCTCGGGGTGAAGCTGCGCCGCGGCGCACGCCGCCTCAGCCAGCGGTAACTCCAACACGCGCGAGCCAGAATAATCGGCGATCCCCCCCATGACGTCGAGACGCCCCGGTGCGCGAGCAACCGCGAATTCGCGCCGCGCGTCGAAGAAGCCTGGCAAGGCGCCGCCGGGCCGAATCAAGGCGGGCAGCGCGGCAATGAACGCCTCGCGCTCGCGCTCTTCGACGGCAAAGTTCACTCGACGCCCCGCGCAAAGCCGCGGCGCGCCAAGATGCGCGCAAGCTCAGGTTCGATGCGGCGCTGCAAGTCCGCGTTTGCGTAACCCGCCCAAGTGACGTCGGCGTCGATGTCGAAGCGCGCATCGAACGGCTCACCCCACGGTGTGCGCACGATCACCCCCAATTCCTGGGCAATCAGCACGGTACAGAGGTCGTAAGGATGACAGCACAGCGGCCGCGGCAACCCACGCTTCATGAGCAGCGGGCGCAGCAACGGGCGCAAATCGGCAACGAAACGGTCGTGGCCCGCCATCAGCTCGTAGAGCTGCCCGCCGCTCGACGTGTACTGGTCCTCGAAGCAGAGAGCCTTGGCGGCGCGCGGCGGCCCCAACAGGGCTTCGACGAGCTCGTCGTCCAGCGCTGCGAGCTCGTCACGCGCGCCGGGGAAGAAGCGCGCGATCATCGCGAAACCGTGCTCGATGCTCGTCGCACGCGAAGGTCGTAACTGCAATGCTCGCGACGAACCGCTGACCACATCGACGCGCTCGGCGTGCGCACCTTCGCCACGCAACGCCCACAGCTCGTCGGCCAGATTCTGCTTGTTGAGCGGAAGCTCGGTCTGGACCGCGAGCTCGATGTCGGAGAGCCGTGTCTCGGGCCCGCGATTGGGCGCGACTCCAGTCAAGATCCAAGCCGGGCGCTTTTGATACATCAAGCCCCGGGTGCCATCGATGGGGTCGACAATCACCCGATAACGGCAGTCACTCGCCGCCCGCCCCTCGGGCAGCACCAGCACACCCCCTGTGATGCCCTCTGCCACCAACACGATCCCACCCAAACGCTCGGCGTGCGGACGAAGCGCCTCGATGAGCAGGGCTTCGCTGACTTTATCGATTGCGTAGAGGGTGTCGCCTTCCCCATCTTCTGCCACGCCAGACAGGGCCTCCACGCCCTCGGCCCGGCACGCGGCCAGCACTCCCTGGCGGATCGTGCGATGCAACTCACGAATCGGCTCGAGCAGCGGATGGCCCGCGCCGCCGGTCACGGTTGCGCCTGACGATAGTGAGGGCCCTTCGCACTGCGAAGTTCGAGCGCCTTTTCCTCGGGCGCGGTATCGCTCAGAAAACAACCTCCGCCGATCTCGGGCCCCGCCAAGTACTTCAACAGGTTCGGCTTCCGCAGCGGGGGATGAAACTCAATGTGAAAGTGGAACGCGCCGTAGTTGCCGCCGTCGGTGGGCGCCTGATGCAACGCCATTACGTAGGGGAAAGGCATCTTCCACAGATTGTCGAAGCAGACCAGCACGTGCTTGAGAGCGCCCGCGAGGTCTAGGAGTTCATTCGGCGCGAGCTCGGCAATGCTCGGCACCGTGCGCTTCGGTGCAACGTAGGTCTCGTATGCGTAGCGCGCAAAGTACGGCAAAAACGCGATGGCAGACTCATTTTCCACCAGGATCCGCCGTCCATCCTGGGCCTCCGCGGCGATGATGTCTTGGAACAGCAGACGACCGGTCTCGAGGCGATAACGCCGGGACGCCTCGACTTCGACTTCGATCGTGCGGAACACGAAATTCGTAGCGTATATCTGACAATGCGGATGCGGGTTCGACACGCCCACCGCCTCCCCGCGATTCTCGAAAACCAACACGTGCGAAACTTCCGGCTCAGCGCCGAGGCGCCGGTACTCCGCTTGCCAAGTGCTGAGGAGCGCGACAATCTCCTCGATTTCGAGCTCCGCGAGAGACACGTCGTGGCGCGGGGAGTAGCATACGACGCGCGCTTGCCCGCTGGCGGGGCGCGCTCGATACAAGCCTACCGGAGGTGTCAAGTCACGTGGCGCAAGCGGCCCTACCGCTGGGTGGTCGTTGTCGAATACGAACACGCCTTTGTAGTGCTCGTTGTGTTGACCGCTCACTCGCACATTCCCCGGGCAAAGGTAGCAATCCGAGACGTACGCCGGTGGGCGCGGCGCCTGCTCCTGCAACGTGTTGCCAGACCAAGGGCGATGCTGGCGATGTGCAGCGACGATCACCCATTCTTGCCGAAGCGGATGCCAACGTTCTTCCCAGGTCATATTCCTTGCCGATAGTGTCTATGACACACCGGTTCGCGTCGCGGAAGCAAGCTTCAACCCGGTCGAGAGCTCGGCAGGAACGCGAACACGACCGCGCAAAAGATCAGCGCAAAGGCGACCACGAAGTTCCAACGCGGCGGCTCTTTGAGCCAAAACAACGCAAAGCCAACGAACACCAGCAACGTCACTGCCTCTTGGATGACCTTCAGCTGATAGCCCGAGAAGCGCCCATAGCCCCAGCGGTTCGCCGGAACTTGCAGGCAATACTCGAAAAACGCGATGCCCCAGGACACCAGCACCGCCTTCCAGAGCGGCACGTCGCGAAACTTGAGGTGGCCGTACCAGGCCGCGGTCATAAACAGGTTGCTTGCCAATAGCAAAAGGACAGTGCGCACCGGCCGAGCATAGTGGAGGATCTTGTCGCTCGCACGCGGGGCGCGCGGCGCTAAGCTCGCGTCCACCCACCGTGCCCTCGTCGCCAACCGTCCCGCTTTCGAAAGCGACGCCCACCTCCCGCGTTTCATGTGTCCATGCGCAGCGCTGTGCCGGGTGCCCGCTCATCGAGATGCCCTACGCGGACCAGCTGGAACACAAGCGTTCACTGCTGAACGAGGCCCTCTGCCATTACCCCACACTCACGAGCATCGAGGTGGGCGCCACGCGACCCGCGCCCAGCATCGAGGGCTATCGAGTGCGCGCCAAGCTGGTCGTCGACGAGGGCGCGCTGGGGCTCTACGCGGAAGGCACGCACTCGGTGGTCGATATTCCAGACTGCCGGGTGCTAAGCCCCGTGGTGCGGAGCGCCGTGCAGGCCGTGCGCGACGCTCTGCCGTTTGGATTTCGGCTACTGGCACTCGACGTGCGCGAAGTCGATGCCGGCGTGCTGGTGACGCTGGTCGTCCCGCCGCACAGCGATGCGCAGGCGATCGCCGAAGAACTCGCACCGCTCATCGCGCGCCATCC
>JAEUAF010000530.1 GCA_019695485.1 Sorangium sp. | reverse complement strand
GAGCGCTTTGCGAGGGAGGGCCTGACATGAAGCCGCGCATCTCGGTGATCATCAACACACTCAACGAGGAGCAAAACCTCGCCCACGCCCTGCGCTCAGTGCGAGCTTGGGTCGACCAAATCGTGGTGGTCGACATGCACAGTCACGACCAGACACGCGAGATCGCGCAGCGCTTCGGCGCCGAAGTGTATCTGCACGAGCGGCTCGGGTTCGTCGAGCCCGCGCGCGCCTACGCGCTCGAGAAGTGTGTGGGTGACTGGGTGCTCGTGCTCGACGCCGACGAGCTCGTCCCCGCCGAACTCAGCCGCGAGCTCCTCGCTCTGGCGGCATCGGGCGAATGCGACGTGGTGAGTGTACCGAGACGAAACTATCTGCTCGGCGCTGCCCTCGAGCACACCGGCTGGAACGCAGACCGCGACCGCCACGAGCGCTTCTTTCGGCGCGGCAAGTTGGAACTCACGCCGCGCATCCATCGCGGCTTCGTGCGCGCCCCTGACGCTCGCACGCACGTGCTGCCCTTCACGGAGGGCCACGCGATCATCCACTTCAACTACACGGATTTCACGCAATTCATCGAGAAGCTGAATCGCTACACCAGCATCGAGGCCAGCCAGGCCTTCGAGCGCGGCGAGCGAGCGGGGACCAAGATGACGCTGCTCCGCGCGGCGCGCGAGTTCTTGCGTCGCTACCTGATCCTGAAGGGCTATCGCGACGGTTGGCGCGGCCTGCATTTGTCAGCGGCGATGGCGTTCTACCGACTGGCAACCGGGGCAAAGCTCACCGAGCTTGCGCGAACGGGGGGCCGCGAAAAGACGCTCGCGCACTACGCGCGCGAGGCCGAAGCCGTTCTGGCGGGCTACGACGACGCGCCCCCGCCGAGGGGAGCGCCGGCGCCGCGAAGCTTCGCGGAGACGCGCGCGCACGTTCGAAGTCTGCTCGAGCCGCTCGGCTGGTTCGAGCGCGAACGCTTTCCGAACCTGCCCACGGATCAGCAAGCGACCGCTGCGTTTAGCGCGCAGGAACTCGTCCTCCCAGAATGGAGCGAGCCCGAGGTGAGCATCATCGTGCCGGTCTACGGCAAATTTGCGACGACCTTCGCCTGCCTCCGCTCGCTCGCAGAAGTGGACGCTGGCCGTTCGTTCGAGGTCTTGGTGGTCGACGACTGTTCGCCGGACCAAACGCTGGCGATGCTGGAACGGGTGCGCGGGGTGCTCGTCCTGAAGAACGCGCAAAATCTAGGGTATCTGCGTTCCAACAATCGCGCGGCGAAGCTCGCGCGGGGCAAATGGCTGTGCCTCTTGAACAACGACACGCAGGTCACGCCAGGCTGGCTCGACGAGCTGGTGCGCACGTTTGCGAACTTTCCAGACGTCGGCTTGGTCGGGGCGAAGCTACTCTTCCCGGATGGACGGCTACAAGAAGCCGGCGGCATCGTGTTCCAAGACGGCGGATGCGCGAACTACGGGCGCTCGGGCGACCCAGAGCGTCCGGAATATTCCTACGCGCGCTCCGTCGACTATTGCTCGGCCGCCTGCGTGTTGCTGAAGAGCACCCTCTGGCGAGACCTCGCCGGCTTCGACGAGCATTTCGCGCCCGCCTACTACGAAGACACGGATCTCGCGTTCCGGGTGCGAGAAGCGGGGCTACGAGTGATGTACCAGCCACTCGCGCGCATCGTGCACCATCACGGCGTAACGCACGGTCGCAACGCCAAGCACGGCCTGAAGCGCGCGCTACTCACGAACCGAGTCCGCTTTGCCGAACGCTGGGCGCACGTGCTTCGCGAACATCCGGCGCCGTCCGAGCGGCCCCGAAAAGCGACCGAGCGCGGCGTCGAGCATCGCCAATTGATTACCCTGGAGCGCGCGCTCGATGGGGCGTCGCTCTACCGGCTCCTCGAACGGACTGAGGGCGCGCGCACGCGGGGCCATGTGGCCGTGTGGACCCCGAACGAGCGGGCCATCGCCGCCGCCGCGCGCGCGGAACTCCAGCGTCACGGCATCGAAGTGCTGAGCCTAGACTACGTCCCGAATCTCGGCGCTGCGCTGCGCTCGGGGCCAACCAAGTTCGACGAGGTCCTACGCTGGGACGCGAGCGAGCCCGCCGTCACGTCAGCGTCGGGCCTAAGCCCGCGAGCCCAGCACACTCAGCCGCTCGCGGTGCGCAGCCTGCAGCGCGATGTAGTCATCCTGGCTGAGGCCGAGCGCTGAAGTCAGCTGCCGCAGCAAGTTGGTCTCGGTCGTGGTGATCTCCCCGTCCGCCGCAGCAACCTCGACGAGCAGCCGCAGCACTTCGAAGCGGAGATCCCGATCTCCGAGCTCGACGAGCAACCTGCAGTAGCGGGGCGTTTCGAGCGTGGCCACCTCGATGATGTGAGCGCGCAACGTGTGGCACACGGCGCTGATCCCCGCCTCCGTCATGCCCTCGACGCGCGACAGCTCCGCGCGCACGCGCGCTTCCTCGGCTTCCGTGTAATCGCGATCCGCGTAGGCGACGGCGCCGAGCAACCCCGTCATGGCCAGGATCACCAACCTGCTGTCCTCGTCCACCTCCGGCAACTCACGCCGCACGAGCGCGAGCAGGCGCTCGGAGGCGGCACTCAACTCCGGCGTCGGGGTCCCGGTCAGCCAACGTCCAAACATGCCCCAGCCTAGCCGAGAAGCGCCGGCATTTCTCGGCAGAAATATGCGAGACTGAAGCGGGACTGCCCGAGCAGGTATAGTCGCCGCGCTCGATGCGCGCCCTCGGCCACCCTAGCCCACTGACCTTGGCCTTGACACTCTTCGCCGCCGCGCGCGTCGCTGTCGCGGAGCCGAATTCGGGCGCGTTGGTCGAAGTCACCGACGCTTCCAGTACGCTCTACAACTTCGACAACCGGGATACGCGCTCAGGTGAGGTGTCGAGCGTCGCCAATGATCATTTTGGTCTGTTTTATAACCGACTGAACCTGCACGTCACGAGCGGCAAGCTCACGCTGTCGATGCGCGCCGATAGCGCTTGGTTCGTCACCTCGCCCACGCCTCAAAGCATCGCGACCGAGCTCGAGCGTCGTGAAAGCTTTCCGAACGAGCAAGCGCGCGACGAATTCTTCAGAAGTAAGGCGACCCAAGCGGGCATCGAGCTATCGAACCGCTTCATCAACTGGACCTATCCGGCCAAGTACAGCCTGGTGTGGGGCACACCGGACTTCGAGATTGCAATCGGGGACAGCTACGCCCAGCTTGGACGCGGGCTAGTGCTCAATCTGCGCAAGCTCGATGAACTGTCGAGCGACACCACGTTACGCGGGCTGCGCGTCGGGGCACGCCTGCGCGCGGGCGGCGCGCGCGTGAAGCTCAGCGGGCTCGCAGGGTCGCTCAATCCGCTGCGCATCGACGAAGCGAGCGGCCGCTATCTAGGCGTCGATTCGAGCGGCACCGGTGGTTTCTTGCGCTTGACCGAAGCGGGCATGCCGCGCGCGGTCAGCACCGAATTCGTCCCCGAGGCGGCGACCTGTCAGAAGTTTGGAACTTGCAGCCTCGCCCCCGATCGCCTGCTGGCGGGCGAAGCCGAGCTTTCATTCGGTCCAGTGGCGCTCGGCACGCGGGCGAGCTTTCTTTTCCGCGAACCCGCGTTGACGCCCGATAGTGTGCGCAACGCCGCCCACGTCACGACGGGCAGCCAATCGCTCGAGTTTCCGAACCTGCTCGACCACGGCTCCGCGTATCTCGAGGGCGCGTTTCAACACTTGAGCCGCGCGAGCGATGATGCGCCCAGCGTCGCGACCGGTTACGCCCTCTACGCCTCGACGAGCTGGGTCGAAAAGCGCTTTTCTCTGCTCGCAGAGGGCAAACACTACCGCCGATTTTTCCCGCTGAGTGCCAACGTCAGCGCTGGCCGCGCGCGCGAATTTTCGCTCTTGAGCTACAGCGCCCCTCCGACCACCGAGGAGATCTGGAGCGACACACAATTTGGTAGCTTCAATACCTGCGCCACGGGCGGCCGCCTCAAGGGCGAAGCTCACGTTACCGCGAGTCAATCGGTGGTCGCATGGTTGGGGCGCTATCAGAGCCTCTCGGAAAGCCAGCCCAACGACGCCTGCGATGCGCATACTGGGCGCGAAAACCGCGTTTGGGACATGGCCATCGGCTTCGACGCGCACCCACGCGGCCGCGCCGCACGCTGGCTGGTCAACCTGGGTACGCGCCTCGACGACGCGAGCAGCCCCGTGCAAGGTCCCACGGGACCGACCGAGGTGTTTTACCGGGAGCTCTACCTCCGCTACAGCATCAGCACTCCCCTGCGTGGCCCGTTCACGCTCGAGCTTCAGGGCTTTCATCGACGGCGCCGCGAAACCGTAGGCGGGCCGAACGATCGCTGGCTCGAGGGGCAGCACTCGACGGCCATCGACTACGGCGAACACATCAGCGCCGCGATCGGCCTCGAATACGACAGCCGCCCCGATGTGCCGCACGCCTACCTGAACGCCATGTTGAGCTACCGCCCCTCGAACGCCCTGAGCTTCGGGCTCTTCGCAGGCCAGCGTCGCGGCATGTTGCGCTGCGTGGGCGGCGTGTGCCGCGTCTATCCAGCGTTCGAAGGCGTCCGCCTCGACGCCACGCTGCGCTACTGACGCCCTTCCGTCCCTACCGTCAGTCCCCCCGTAAGCGTGCCCGTGCCCGTGCCCGTGCCCGTGCCTCAGCGCAGCGCGCGCTGAATGTCGGACTCGAGCACCTTCGCCGAATCCGTGGTGTAGCCCTCTTTTCGCGAGATGAGCTGGCCGTGGCGGTCAATGAGCACGCTGAAGGGTGCGCTAGTCTTTGGGTTATACAAGGCGACCACGCGCGTGTCCTGGTCAAGCAGAATCGGAAAGCTCACCCCAAGCCGCTGCACGTCCGCGCGCACTTGCGCAAGCGAGTCGGCCCCATCGATAGACACACCAACGACCACCAAGCCCTCTCGCTGATACTTGAGGTAGAGCGCGTCGAGCGTGGGCATCGAACGCAGACAAGGCTCGCAGTAGGTCGCCCAGAAGTCGATCAACACCGCGCCCTTGCCGAGGTGTTCGGACAGACGAAAACTCGAACCATCGAGCGCACGCAGCTCGAAATCCGGAGGCGCTGACGTCGGCGCCTTCGCCTCGGCCGTCGAGTGCTGCCCCTCGAGCCAGCGATCGTTCGGCCCGCCCACGGTTTCGCGGCGCCGTCGATGAAAGCCCTGAAGCTCGAGCGTGAACGGGCCGCGCAGGGGACTGCTGATGCTGTA
>JAEUAF010000448.1 GCA_019695485.1 Sorangium sp. | reverse complement strand
AGTGCGTTCCCAGCGCTCACGGCCGAAGCTTGCGACGCGCGCGACTCAGCGTCGTCGACACGGTCGATAGCCGGATGCCGAGCGAGTCCGCGATGATCTTGTTGGAACGACCCGCCTTCACGAAGCGAAGCACCTCGAGTTCTCGTCGAGATAGCGCGCGCGCGCCGGCCGGCGTGAGTCCCTCAATCGTGTCGGGTTCGTGGTATAGCGCCCAAAGCTCGCGTCGACACCTCACGCGGAGCTTTCGGTACGCCGCGGAGAGCTGGTGCGCAACAGTCCGCACCGATGCACCGCGAACGCCCGCGACAGCCTGATTCGATAACCCCTGCAACGCGAGTTTCACAATCTGGCGTTCAGCTTGCGTGAGCTCAGCTGAGGGCGAGAGAAGGGACGATGCAAGGTTGGCAGCCGGCTTCGCCATGCGCCCGCCAAGGAGCACGCGCCGTGCCGAGCTTCTGCGAGCGCTAGATTGCGCGCCAATGCGGGGTCGTCGAGCGCGCATCGCGCAGGTCCTTTTGCCGCCAATCGACGTGACCCGCGCCAGTCGGCGACGCCCGCGAGAGGGTCACCCGCCCTCCCGAGAAGCGCGCGCGCCTCGTTCTGAAAGTGTGCGCGTCTCGTGCGCGCGGCGGCCACGAGGCGTGCGATGCACACTCCGCCCGCGGTTGGGACGCTTCAAACCGCTTCCCAAAGACTCTTACGAAAGGAGACTGCGGTTCCGGCAGCTGCTTTTCCAATTCTGACCGCGCCCGGCGTGTGGTAAGCCGTCAGCAGGGGCTTGAAATGGCGAATCGGATGTCACGCCAGGCGACTCTGCCCGCAGCCGCGCTCTGGCTAGCCTTTTCCGTGGGAGGTGGTTGTCATAGCTTCTCGGAACAGATCGATTCGCAGACAAACCTCGGCATGGGTGGTGGCAGCCCGAGCTCGGCCGGAGCGCAAAGCGGGGGCTCGGCGCCAGTGATGTCGCAAGCGGGCGCAGCGGGTGCGAGGGCGCTCGCGGGCGAACCCGGAAAGCGTGCCGGGCATCCCCAGATGCAGCCAGGCGAAGCAGCGGGGGCAGGCGGCGTCGCGGGTTCGGGGGCACAGGGCGGCTCGCTGGCGTTCGAAGCTGGCTCGACGAGTCGCGGTGGCTCGGACTTGACCAGTGGGGCTGGCTGGATGGCCGTCGGCGCTGGTGGGGACGTAACGCGAAGCGGCGCCGCGGGTGCTTCGGGTGGGCCCGCCGACATGGCGGGTGGAGTGAGTGGTGAGGCTCAAGGCGGCGGCGCGAGCAGCGGTATTCCAAGTTTCTGTGGGCAGGAAGAAACCATCTTCCCAGCGTGTTTTGCCGATCCGCGCGGCTATTTCCCGGGAATATGGTTGACCTCGCCGAGAGCAATTGCCATCGCCACGGAAGATATGTGGGCCGGGTTCCACATCGTGGTGCCGCAGGATCTGACCAGCGTAGTTGCGATTACTTGGGGCGATGACAGCGGTTCCGTTGGCTGGGCTTGCTTCGACATCGTCCCACATCCCGATCGCGCAGCGGCCACGAGTCTCTCCAACGACGCGCCGGAGATCTTCGTGACGACCCAATGCGGCCAGCTGTACGTGCGCCACTATTTCGCAGACAGCAGCGTCGCGTCGTGGGGCGCCTGGACTCCGTTTAGCGCGCCCGACGTCAACTCGTTCATCAGAGACGTGGCACTATCGGAGTCCCCCGAAGGAGTCACTCACGTGTACGTCGTCGACCGCGGGCGCTTGTTCTTCCGGCGCCGCAGCGACGCCATGCCGTATTCGGCCTTCGGCACCTGGAGCGCGCTTCGGACCCCCGCCAGCACGCGCGTCGCCGCAGGTCTACGCGCCGACGGTCGGCAGCAGCTATTTGCTCTCGACCTGCAAGGTCACCCGTACACTTGTATCCAGAGCGAAGCGGCGCTCGGTTCAGCCTTCGAGGACTGCACGGACTTCGGCGAAGATGCGCTCCCCGCCTTGACCGACATCGAAGCGCCCTACCATGTGGTCGATGAACTGCCGGTCTTCGGCCTCGACAATGCAGGCTCACTGTGGCTGCGCGAACTCGACACTCCGGATCACTACGGCCACTGGGTGAAATTCAAGCCCACCGACCAGCCCCAACCGTTCATCGCCATCGCGGCCGCGGGTCACCTCACCTGGCCTGGCGCTCGGCTGCGCCTGGTCGCGGTGGGCCGCAATGGATCGATCTACCAGACCGAACGCATCGATGATGTCTGGAGCGCATGGCAGGGCCTGCCTTAGCGCTGACTCCCCTCCCCCGCCGCCCGCTCATCCCAGCCCCAATACAAGCTGCCCGCGACGCCGAGGAGTAGCCCACCGAGCAGCGCGGCCCCGACAGTGAGGTCATCGGTGCGCTGAATGGTTGCGGCTCGCGTGGCGAGGCTGGCGTCGCGACTGGCGTAGTCGGCACCGATTTGGCCACTCTTGAGTTCGCGCAAGAGCGCCTGTTGATCGCGCCGCCAGGTGGCGTATTTGTCGCTGTTGATGACTGCCAGCGTAGTCGCCAGCGCTCCGAATCCGACGCTCAGACCGGCGACGGCATAGGCCCAACGGCGGCGCACGTGGATGTGCTCTTGCTGGCGTGTCGCGAACGACGCCGTGAGCACGGCGGTCATGACCAGCGGCGCGCCGCCCGTTAGCTGGATTTCGCGCTGCCACGGCGCAAATCCCGATCGCACGACCCGCAGCCGATGGGCGCCGAGCGGCAACGACCCGCCAAACCAAGGGCTATCGTCGACGAATACACGCGCGTCGCGCTGACTCGTGAGCACGTGCAATTCTGCCAGGTCGGACTTGGGGGCGCTCGGGTCAACGCCGAGCTTGCATTCGACGTCCGTCACGGCGCCAGCATGCGCGAGCACGACTTGTTCGCTCGGGCGATAGCCTCGACGCGCGAAACGAACGCGGTGTTCGCCTTCGACTGTCGCAAACAGCACTCGGCTTGGGCTTGGCGGAAGCCTCGCGTCATCGACGGTCAGATCGGTCATGGGAACTCGGCACGCGAGCGAAATCAGCGCGTCTCGGCGCGACGGAAGCGCTGCGAGCTCGAGACGCACGCCGGTGGTCTCGGCACCTGCGACGTCCACTGCAACGCTGCCACGCTGAAAGCCACTCCGCGCGCCGGACACGACGTGGTGTCCAGCGACGACCTCCAAGACCCCGTCGTGGGGTAGGCTGATCGCGACTCCATCGATCTCTAGCTCGGCGTCGCTCGGCACAAGCTCCAGAGCGAGCCTTCCGACCCGCCGCTCATTGATCTGCAGGAGGTGTTCGACCTCGCGGTGCCTGGCCTCATTCTGCGGCGGTTCGTCGGCGGCGAGATAGCGCCGCAACGCGCCTACGGCCGCGAGCGTACGGCCTAGAGCGAGCTCGGTCTGTGCGATGTTGTAGAGAACCGTTTGGTTCGGGCTCTGGGCGTACGCGGCCTCGAAGAAATCCAGAGCTTTCGCGAGGTCCCCCGTTCGCGCCATCTCGACCCCTCGCTCAAACAACTCGCGAGCGGGCAGTGACGACCCACTCGTCTGCGCCTCGAGCGGACCGGTCGCCGTCAACAACAACACGCAAATGAGACCGACTCGCACGCGGGCGCCTCGCGTTCGAAGCGGTGACCCGAGCTCAGCGTTCATATGGGTTCTTAGTTTCAATCTGCATGACCGGCGCCCCGGCATGGGCGTCCAGATCACTCGCAGCTTCGAGGCGCCCGCGAAGCTCTTCTTTCGGAAGATGGCTGGTTCGCCGCAGCGCCGGCTTCGAGCTTACTGCTGCCCGGCTCGTGCGGTCGGCTGCGGTCTTCGAATTCGGGTCCGTGCTTGGCTCGGAAAGACTGAGCTCACTCGCGCCGTTGTCGACTGACCGACAGTCGACGAAGCTTCCGTCTTGCGGCGTGGCTTCTTGATTCAGCGTAGGCACCAGGGTCGACACAGTCGAGCTCTGCTCCGCCGGCGCCGACTTTCGCGCCACTTCGGCCGCGCTCGCCCGCGCGACCTCGACGCCAGCGTGACGAGGAATCTGCGACACACCCAGCGCGAGCCCTCCCCCGAACAACGCACCGACCGCGAACGGAGCCCCAAGCCATCGCAAGCGCCTGGGAGAAGCAGGCAGCGACACCTCGGTCGACGCAGAATCAGCCGTTGGCTCGCTGCTTCCACAGTCGAGCGAACGCGAACCTGCAAACGCGCCAAGCGCCTCAGCGAATGCGGAGGCACTAGGAAAACGCCGAGCCGGATCGCGTTCGAGCGCTCGCAAGACGACGGCGTCGAGCGCTGCGGGAAGCTCCGGGCGCCAGCTGCGCAGCGGCGTCACATCGGTGTTCAAGATCTCGAAGAGCAGTCGTTCCAGGCTCTCGGCCAAGTGCGGAGGACGCCCCGCGAGGCATTCGTACAAAATCGCACCGAGGCTTCGCACGTCGGCGCGCGGCCCGACGGTGCCGGCGAGTTCGACTTGTTCGGGCGCCATGTACTTCAACGTGCCAATCAGCGCTCCGTGCTGTGTGGAGCTGCCGCCGTCCGCCTTGACGACGCCGAAGTCGAGGAGCACCGAGACCTCTTCGCCCGTGTCTCGATGAGTGACGAACAGGTTCTCGGGCTTGAGGTCGCGATGCACGATGCCCGCCGCATGGACCACATCGATGCCCATGCACGCGTCGCGCACGATCTTGACCGCGCGCTCCAGCGAAAGCCGCGCGTGCCCGCGCAGCAGCTGGCGCAGATCGCCCCCCAGCAAGAGTTCCATCACGTAGAACGGCGGATCGGCGTCGGCTTCGCTGACGTCGAATACTCTCACGATATGATCGCTCTTGAGGCTAGCGACAAGGCGCGCTTCGCGCAAAAATCGCCGAAGCATCATGGGGTCTGCCCGCTCCTTGCGCAGCACTTTGGCGGCAAAGCGACTACCTAGGCGTAAGTGCTCGACTTCGTACACATCGGCCATGCCTCCCGCACCAATGCGTCGCGTGATTCTATAGGTGCCGCCCAGCACGTCACCCACGTGGCATGTCCGAGCTGCGTGCTCGAGCTCTCGCTGCTCCGTTCGCGGACGAGCAAGACCCGTTTCGTGGCGCATTGCTAGCCCTCTTCTACCGACTCCCACACTGGGGCGCCGCTGCTGTGGCTGTCGTTAGCCGACTGCGCGCTCGAGAGCAGACGGTACGCGCGACGGCGGGATATTCCGATGCTGGCGGCCGCCTTCGTCATGTTTCCGTTGCAGCGGGTGAGCGCATCTGCGAGCCGACTGCGGTCCTGGTCTCTCCGATCTTGGAACAGCTCCACGTCAATCTGCTCGGGGCTCGGCGAGGCTCCATCTCCGTCGTTCAAGGTGTCGTCGGCAAATTCGCAACGCAGCACCGCTTCGTTACCGCGCAGCGCCAGCAATTTGCGGGTGAACAGTTCGAGCTCTCGCACGTTGCCTCGCCACGCACAAATGCAGAGGCGTTCGAGCAACCTCGGTTCGACTTGAGGGATTGGGCGCTTTCCGTGCTTTTCCAGGAAATAGAAGAACAGACCGGGAACCTCGTCGCGCCGGCAGGCAAGATCCGGGAGCGTCGCTTGAAAGCCGGCTAGGCGCGCGCAAAGGTCCTCGCGCATCGTGCCTCGTTCACGATATCGTTCGAGCGGCTCGTGCCCGGCGACGATGATGCGTACGTCGATCGGGATCGGCTCGGTGCTGCCGAGCGGCGTGACCTCGCGCTCCTCGAGAGCGCGCAAGAGCTTTGCTTGAATCGGCCCCGGCAGCTCAGCGACCTCATCGAGCAGCAGCGTGCCGTCTTCAGCAGCTCGGAAATGCCCAATCCGCTGGCGTTCCGCGCCTGTGAACGCGCCGCGCTCGTGCCCGAACAGTTCCGCCTCCGCGAGCAGGGTCGGAAGCGCAGAGCAATTTAGAGCGTGAAAGCGACCACCGCGACCGCTCCACTGGTGGATGGCGCGCGCCACCCGCTCCTTCCCCGTCCCGGTGGAGCCCACGAGGACGATGGGGATATTCGTAGTGGCGGCCCGCTTCGTCGTGGCTAGGGCAGCGGCGAGCGCGGTGCCGCCCAGAAGACCCACGGCAATCTCGCCGAAATCTAGCGGCTCCGCCCAACGCGGCTGCGTGCCCAAGACCCCCACGAACTCGCCAGCGCGGATCACGTCACCGGCTGCTACGACTCCGTGCTGAGTGCGTCGGCCGTTCACGTAAGTACCATTGGTACTGCCGAGATCGCGCAGGGCATAGATCGGTCCCTGGCGGTAGATTTCGGCGTGCTCACGCGACACGGAGGAGTGCTCGAGTCGCATGTGAGAGCTCGCGCTCCGACCGATGCGGTAGCGCGCTGCGGAAAGCACATGCCTTTCGCGGTACTCGCCCCCCCAAACCCACTGCAGCGTGAGTTCACGATCGCTAACACCAGGACGAGCTTCCCCACCCGTGCGCTGTGTCGTCTCTCCCTGCATCACCTCGCCGGGTATACCACGGAGATCCGCGCGTCGCCCAGCCGGGCGGCGCGCAGTAAGTGGAGAAGACAGTGCGTCTATTGCCCTGTTGATAGACGGCAATCGCGTTGAGACGCGCGCGTAGCAACTACTCACGAGAATTGGTCACTTGCACCTATGCGGGCCCGAGGGCCGACAACCGCATGAGGGCATGTCCCTGCATTGGGAATCGCCGGCGCCAACTGACGTGTTGATATTAACGGAACTTTCTTCGCTTATGCGTCACCCATGCCGCCGCCGGTCGCCGTCACAGAAACGGCGACGCCCCGTCGCGTGCGGTCCCCACGGGCGTATTTCGGCGCGAGCCCGTGTGGCCGATGAGGCGCCGCCCGCAAAGAGCAGAGCATCTGGCTCGGTCGCCCTGCGAGTCGTGGCGATCACGTAGTCAAAGGTCCCATGGACGCAAAGGGCCCGCTCAGGCCAGTGTGCTCAGGAAGTCCCGAGCTGCTGAACGGCGTCTCGACGCCATGCGACTCTGGACCTCGGCGTCGGCGGGTTCGCCCGAGGACACAAGTCCAAGCCAGTTGGTGAAGCGCCGGAATGCAGCTCGAAGAGCACGCAGCGGTGCAATTGGAGAGCCGTCATGGAAAAGCCTATCTGCAGTTCGTATGCGATTTTGATTCCTCTGTTCGGCGGCGCATGCCTGCTCGCCGCCGCCTGTTCTGGGGAGTCGCAACCTGCCCCGAGCGCAGACAATGCCTTGAGTGGTTATCCGCTGGCGAGAAACGACCCGAGGGCCATCTTGGACATCGATCCGGCGGACTACCCAGAAGCCGTCGCGCCCGCGCCCCGCGCACGCGCCACGAAACCCAAGGCGTTCGGCGGCATGACGTTCTACGATCTGCGCACAGGCTTCTCCCAATCCGAGGCCCCAGTCCGCGTCAACGTGCCCCCCGAACAGAGTGCCACACACTCCACCGTCCCCGTGACGGTGAACAAGAGTCAGCCGGCGCGCTTGGCCCCCGCGGCACCGGACTCGCCAGCGCCGACCTATACGACACTCGATGGGCGCCCCGCCGATCCCAAAGAAGGGATCATGGGGCAACTCAACCCCTCGGTACTTTCGACCGGTGCCGAGATGATTCCCGCAACACATGGGCTGATGGCTGCGAAAGATCGCGAACGGGACGAGGCCGTGAACACGACCTCCGCAGACGGCGTCGGTAGGACGGTCCAAGCCTACGCGGCACGGATCGACTCGACGACCTGGGCCGCACGCGTGAACGTGAAGCTTTTTACCCAGTTTCCGAGCGGGTACTCGTCGTGCAGTGGAACCCTGATCAGCCGTCGCACGGTGCTCACCGCAGGGCATTGTCTGAAATACAATAGTAACGGTGGTCAGATCGTTGCTGGGCGCGCGGTGCCAGGACTCGATGGCACGTATATGCCTTTCGGAGACGCGCGCATTGCTTCCGTCTTCATCGATACCAACTGGGCGAAGAGCGAAGACAACGACGACGACTGGGCGTTGGCTTATCTCGATCGCGACATTGGGGATGTGACCGGTACCTTTGGGGTCTCCTGGCAGACCGACAGCCAGCTCAGCGGCAAGGGAGTCAGCTACTACGGCTATCCGGTGACGATCGGTAACGGGCTCACGCTCTCGGCCGCCTCGGGCAACGTGACGTGCACGGACGAGTGGGGTGTGTTCTACAGCGCGGCCGGCGCCCCGGGCTTCAGCGGGGCAGGCGTCACTTACGCGGGCGGGTCCAACGTCATCGCGATCAACCGAGGGACCGACTACAATCTTTGGTGCTCCACGAGCGCCATGAACGCGGGCACGCGCGTGACGTACGACCGCTCGCTCTTCATGATCACCCACTTGGACCAGAGCACGTCGCACCTGAACCCCAACACCCACTGGAGCGGCCTCGGAGGTCTAGGAAATACGCAGGTTACCGGGGTTTCCTGGGGAACGGGGCGCAACGACCTCTTCGTGCGCGGCACGGACGCGGCGGCGTACCACAAATGGGAGATCAACGGCAGCTTCGCACCGAGCGGCGGAGGTTGGGACCCCATGGGCGGCCAGATCATCGGCAAGATCGCGGCCACTTCGCGCGGGGTGAACCTACTCGACTTGTTCGTGCGAAGCTATGCGAGCCCGGGCCAAGTGTGCACCATGGCTTTCAACGGCACGTCCTGGTGGCCCTCGGCGACGACCTGGTCCTGCTTTAGCGACTTTCTGATCAACGGTTCGCCAACTGCGATTTCGAGTAGCCCCTCGCGGCTCCACGTCTTCGGGCGTGGAGGCAATGGGCATGTGCTGGTCAAGGACTGGACTCAGTCAGGGGGCTGGGCGGCGCCCACCGATCTCGGTGGCAACACCAACGAAGACATTGCGGCGGTATCACGTGGCACCAATCTATGGGACATCTTCATCCGCGATGCAGGGACAGGAACGCTCTGTACCAAATCCTGGAACAACGGGACACTCTGGCCGACGGGCACCACTTGGTTCTGTTTTTCGAACGCGATCGCGTCCGCGCCGGTCGTCGTCGCGCCGGACTCCAACTCGCTCGACGTTTTCTACACCGCCTGGAACAGTCTGTTCGACAACACGGTCGGACAATGGTCCTTCCGCAATGGGAGCTGGTCGGGACCGTTCAACCTCGGCGGCTCTAGTTCAAACACGATCGCGGCCGTCTCGCGCCCGTTCTCGAACCGCTCGGAGCTATTTGTGATCGGCTCGGACGGCGCCGTCTACACGAAGTCCTACTACAATGGTGGCTGGACTCCGTCTCAGACGGATTGGACGCCCCTCGGCGGAGACATGCTGGATGTCACCGCGCTCTCCTCGGGCTCCGCTCGCATCGACCTCGTGGCGCGAGCGCGCTCGCTCGAGCCTCAAACGCGATATTGGAACAACAGTGGCTGGTCGAATTAACGGTATCGGCCGGAGCAACCTATCTCGCCCACGCCGGCTCGTGGAGTGGAGTAACTTGCGCGGGTGATCGTGGCGCGGAAGGCCTTGCCGCATGTCTGAAAGCAGCGCTCATTCATGGTCACTCGGGCGGCGCTGGCTGCCCACAGCGGCGCTGATTTTGCTTTCGCTGCTGTTCTGCCGGGCACTGCTCCTGTTGCTGCCAAACCGAGCGCTGCCCATAGATCCGCGCAGCGGCACGCTCGCCGTGAACGAGCCCGTACGAGAGCGGCCGACGGCCATCCAGCCCGCAGCGCCGCTCGAGTCGCGGGCGACGCCGCGGCCCTCCCACACGCCCGCGTCGACTCCGGTGCCGAGCCCCTTCGGCCGGCGAGGCTTCTCGCCGCGGCTCGAACGGCCGGATCCGGTCCCGCCGGCCCCTGCCGGCGAGTCACTGGCTGTGATCGATGGCGATCGCGGAGAGCCGCCTGCAATCAAGCAG